>NZ_AKJJ01000043.1:0-32517 GCF_000282395.1 Pseudomonas sp. GM55
GTAGGAGCTGGCTTGCCAGCGAAACAGGCGACGCGGTCCTCGTAGGAGCTGGCTTGCCAGCGAAGAACGCGCCTCGGTCTAGAGCGAAGCCAACTCGGTCTCAGCCTCGACAGCCTTCGCCGCCTTCAGCTGGCGCATCTGCTCACAGCCCCACAACACCCGCTCCGGAGTCGCCGGTGCATCGATTTTCGGTTGATGCCTGTAATCGCCCAGGCTCGCCACGGCGTCCTTGATTGCACACCAGGAGGCGATGCCAAGCATGAACGGCGGCTCGCCCACGGCCTTGGAATGGAACACCGTGTCCTCGGGGTTCTTGCGGTTTTCCACCAGCTTGACCCGCAGGTCCAGCGGCATGTCCGCCACGGCCGGTATCTTGTAGCTGGCCGGGCCGTTGGTCATCAGCTTGCCCTTGTTGTTCCACACCAGCTCTTCCATGGTCAGCCAGCCCATGCCCTGGATGAAACCGCCCTCGACCTGACCGATGTCGATGGCCGGGTTCAGCGAGGCGCCGACGTCGTGGAGGATGTCGGTGCGCAGCATCTTGTATTCGCCGGTCAGGGTGTCGACCAGCACTTCGCAGCATGCCGCACCAAAGGCGAAGTAGTAGAACGGCCGGCCACGGGCCTGGCTGCGGTCGTAGTAGATTTTAGGGGTCTTGTAGAAGCCGGTGCTCGACAGCGACACCTGGGCGAAGTACGCCTGCTGGATCAGTGCTTCGAAGGTCAGGATGTGATCGCGAACCCGTACGTGGCCATTGTGGAATTCCACGTCTTCTTCGCTGACCTTGTATTGGCGGGCAGCGAATTCCACCAGGCGTTTCTTGATGGTTTCCGCCGCGTTCTGCGCGGCCTTGCCGTTCAGGTCGGCACCGCTGGAAGCGGCGGTCGGCGAGGTGTTCGGCACCTTGTCGGTGTTGGTCGCGGTGATCTGCACGCGGTCCATTTCCACCTGGAACACTTCGGCCACGACCTGCGCGACCTTGGTGTTCAGGCCCTGGCCCATTTCGGTGCCGCCGTGGTTCAGGTGGATGCTGCCGTCGGTGTAGACGTGCACCAGGGCGCCTGCCTGGTTGAGGAAGCTGGCAGTAAAGGAAATGCCGAATTTCACCGGCGTCAGCGCCAGGCCTTTTTTCAGGATCGGGCTGTTGGCGTTGTAACGACGGATGGCTTCGCGACGCTCGGCGTACTGGCTGCTTTCTTCCAGTTCGGCGGTCATCTCTTCGAGCATGTTGTGCTCGACCGTCTGGTAGTAATGGGTGACGTTGCGCTCGGTCTTGCCATAGTAGTTGGCCTTGCGCACTGCCAGTGGGTCGAGGTTCAGATGCCGGGCAATCGCGTCCATCACTTCTTCGATGGCGACCATACCTTGCGGGCCGCCGAAGCCACGGTAGGCGGTGTTCGACGCAGTGTTCGTCTTGCAGCGATAACCGTTGATGGTCGCGTCGCCCAGGTAGTACGAGTTGTCGGAGTGGAACATGGCACGGTCAACAATCGAGTTCGACAGGTCCGGCGAGCAACCGCAGTTACCCGCCAGTTCCAGCTGGATGCCATGCAGGCGCCCGCTGTCGTCGAAGCCCACGTCGTATTCGACATAGAACGGATGGCGCTTGCCGGTCATCAGCATGTCTTCGACCCGTGGAAGACGCATCTTGGTCGGCTGGCCGGTCAGGTGCGCGATCACCGCGCACAGGCACGCCGGGCTGGCTGCTTGGGTTTCCTTGCCGCCGAACCCGCCGCCCATGCGGCGCATGTCGACGACGATCTTGTTCATCGACACGTCCAGCACTTCAGCCACCAGTTTCTGCACTTCGGTGGGGTTCTGCGTGGAGCAGTAGACGATCATGCCGCCGTCTTCGGTGGGCATTACCGAAGAGATCTGGGTTTCGAGGTAGAAGTGCTCCTGGCCGCCGATGTGCAGTGTGCCCTGGATACGGTTTTTCGCGGTCGCCAATGCCCCTGTCGAATCACCGCGTTGATGGGTGTGGGTGTCCAGCACGAAATGCTTTTTGCGATAGGCCTCGACCACGTCCAGCACCGGTTCCAGGTCTTCGTATTCGATCACGGCGGCCATGGCGGCCTTGCGTGCGGTCTCCAGGTCGCGGGCGGCCACGGCCACCACTACCTGACCGACGAACTGCACCGTGTCGATGGCCAGCAACGGGTCGCCGGGCATCAATGGGCCGATGTCTTTCAGGCCCGGTACGTCTTCGTGGGTGATGGCGATGCGCACGCCTTCGAAGGCGTAGCAGGGCGCGGTGTCGATGCTGATGATGCGGGCATGGGCGCGGTCGGACATGCGCGCATAAACGTGCAACTGGTTCGGAAACTCCAGGCGATCGTCGATGTACTGCGCTTCACCGGCGACATGCTTGGCGGCGCTGTCGTGCTTGACGCTGCGGCCGACACCGGTGGTCAGGTCCTTGGCGAACAGTTCAGCCAGTTCGGCTTGGGTCTTCTCTACAGCGTGATGATTAGACATAAGCGGTCACCCGAGTCTCGATGTGCGGTGTTTGCAGTTCGATGAAGTATTTGCGCAGCAGGTTTTGTGCGCTGAGCAGGCGATATTCCTTGCTGGCGCGGAAGTCCGAGAGCGGCGTGAAATCTTCGCCCAGGGCAGCGCAGGCACGTTCAACGGTGGTGTTGTTGAACGGCGAACCAAGCAATGCGGCTTCGCAAGCAGCGGCGCGTTTCGGAATGGCTGCCATGCCGCCGAACGCGACGCGGGCCTCGGCCACCACGCCGTTTTCCAGGCGAATGTTGAAGGCGGCGCACACGGCGGAAATGTCGTCGTCCAGGCGCTTGGAAACCTTGTAGGCGCGGAACAGTTTTTCGGCGCTGGCGCGCGGCACGATGATCTTCTCGATGAACTCGCTTTCCTGGCGCGCCGTGACGCGGTAATCGATGAAGTAATCTTCCAGCGCCAGGGTGCGGCGGGTTTCGCCTTTGCACAGGACGATTTGCGCGCCGAGGGCGATCAGCAGGGGCGGCGAGTCGCCAATCGGCGAGGCGTTGCCGATGTTGCCGCCAAGGGTGCCCTGGTTGCGGATCTGCAAGGATGCGAAGCGGTGCAGCAATTCACCGAAGTCCGGGTACTCGGCGTTCAAGGCCTCGTAGCAGTCGGAAAGGGCCGTGGCGGCGCCGATTTCCAGGCGATCGTCAAAACGTTCGATGCGTTTCATCTCGGCGACGTTGCCGACGTAGATCATCACCGGCAGGGTGCGGTGGAACTGCGTGACTTCCAGCGCCAGATCGGTACCGCCGGCCAACAGGCGGGCCTGTGGATAAGCGTCGTAGAGGTCGGCCAGGTCGGCCACGGTCAGTGGCACCAGGCAACGTTTGTCGCCGCTGTTGAGCTCGCCGATATCGGTCGGGGCAATGGCATTCAGGCGCGCGATGGTGTCGGCCTCGCGGGCGTCGAACTGGTCCGGTTGCTTGGCGCAGCAGGACTGCTCGGCGGCTTCCAGGATCGGCCGGTAGCCGGTGCAGCGGCAGAGGTTGCCGGCCAGTGCTTCGTGGGCCTTGGCATGATCCGGTGCATCGCTGTTCTTTTGCAGGGCAAACAGCGACATCACGAAGCCTGGGGTACAGAAGCCGCATTGCGAGCCGTGGCACTCGACCATGGCTTTCTGCACGCTGTGCAGTTGACCTTTGTGCTTGAGGTCTTCAACGCTGATCAGTTGTTTGCCGTGCAGGGACGAGACGAAGGTCAGGCACGAGTTGAGGCTGCGATAGCGAATGTGTTCGCGGCCGTCATCATCCGTTTGCAATTCGCCGACCACCACGGTGCAGGCGCCGCAGTCACCGCTGGCGCAGCCTTCTTTGGTGCCGGGCTTGCCCACATGGTCGCGCAGATAATTGAGCACGGTCAGGTTCGGGTCCAGGGCGTGCTCGCTACGGAGTTCCTGGTTTAGTAAAAACTGGATCACGGAAGGCCTCGCAGACTCATTATTGTTGTTAACCGATAGGACCGAATTTAGCAGGTCTGACTTTCCGGTCAATGATTTTCTGACTTAAAGGTCAGGAAATTGCATTTTGTCGATCAACCGCCTGTTCCTTAATTATTGTCGTTGGTTCGATAGCCTGCCTTTTTGCTTGAATTAGCTTGAATCGTGCCAAAAACCTCCGGGCGGGCACTCCGCCATGAGGCAGCAATTGCGCTACACTGCGCCGCTTGTACAGATCGAAGAGTTTGAAGAACAACCATGACGTTCAAGGCGCCGGACAGCCTCGCCGAGCAAATTGCTCACCACCTCGCCGAACGCATCATTCGCGGCGAAATGAAGCCCGGGGAGCGCATCCAGGAACAGAAGGTCACGCTGGCCCTCAATGTCAGCCGCGGTTCGGTCCGCGAGGCCTTGCTGATCCTCGAGCGTCGGCACCTGATCGCGATCCTGCCGCGACGTGGCGCCCATGTGACCGAGCTCACCGCACACAAGGTGCAGAGCCTGTGCACGCTGATGAGCGAGATGTACATCCTGCTGGCCAACTCCGTGGCCAGTGGCTGGAAAGTCCAGGCTGACCTGGCGCCGTTCGTGCAAATTCAGCAGCGCCTGACCGCCAGCTACGAGCGCCAGGACATCCACACCTTCGTCGACGACAGTTTCAGCGTGATGCGTGCCACCTATGGGTTTGCCAACAACCCGTACCTGCAGGAAACCGTCGAGAACCTGCAGCCGGCCATGAGCCGTGCCTATTTCCTTGCCCTGGACCAGCGCAAGGCGTCGATGAGCGAGTTCCTGGAACTGTTCGAACGCTTGCTCGCGGCCGTGATCGCCCGGGACTTTGCGCAGATTCGCGTGGTGCTGACGGCTTACGCCCAGCGCAGTTGCGATCTGGTGATCTCCGCTCTGACGGACGCCTGAGCGTGCGCTTAAAGTGCATCAAGCTGGCGGGGTTCAAGTCCTTCGTCGACCCGACCACAGTCAACTTCCCCAGTAACATGGCGGCGGTGGTCGGGCCCAATGGCTGCGGCAAGTCGAACATCATCGACGCCGTGCGCTGGGTGATGGGCGAGAGTTCGGCGAAGAACCTGCGCGGCGAGTCGATGACCGACGTCATCTTCAACGGCTCCACCAGCCGCAAGCCGGTGAGTCAGGCGAGCATCGAACTGGTGTTCGATAACTCCGACGGCACCTTGCTCGGCGAATACGCCGCCTATGCGGAAATCTCCATTCGCCGCAAAGTGACCCGCGACAGCCAGACCACCTATTACCTCAACGGCACCAAATGCCGGCGCCGCGACATCACTGACATCTTCCTCGGCACCGGCCTTGGCCCACGCAGCTACTCGATCATCGAGCAGGGGATGATCTCCAAGCTGATCGAGTCCAAGCCCGAGGATCTGCGTAACTTCATCGAAGAAGCCGCGGGCATCTCCAAGTACAAGGAGCGCCGGCGCGAGACGGAAAACCGCATCCGCCGCACCCACGAAAACCTTGAGCGCCTCACCGACCTGCGCGAAGAGCTTGAGCGTCAGCTCGAACGCTTGCACCGCCAGGCCGAGGCTGCCAGGAAGTATCAGGAATACAAGGGCGAGGAGCGCCAACTCAAGGCCCAACTGTCGGCCCTGCGCTGGCAGGCGTTGAACGATCAGGTCGGCCAGCGTGAAGCGATCATCGGTAACCAGGAAGTTTCTTTCGAAGCCTTGGTGGCCGAACAACGCAATGCCGACGCGAGCATCGAGCGCCTGCGTGACGGGCATCACGACCTGTCGGAGCGCTTCAATCTGGTGCAAGGGCGCTTCTACTCGGTCGGCGGCGACATTGCCCGGGTCGAGCAGAGCATCCAGCACGGTCAGCAGCGTCTGCGGCAATTGCAGGACGACCTGAAAGAAGCCGAGCGCGCACGCCTGGAAACCGAATCGCACCTGGGCCACGACCGCACGTTGCTGCTGACCCTCGGCGAAGAGCTGGACATGCTCACCCCGGAGCAGGAAGTCACCAGCGCCGCCGCCGAAGAAGCCGCTGCCGCGCTGGAAGAATCCGAAACCACCATGCATGGCTGGCAGGAGCAGTGGGATACGTTCAACCTCACCGCCGCCGAGCCGCGCCGTCAGGCCGAAGTGCAGCAATCGCGGATCCAGCAGCTGGAAACCAGCCTTGAGCGTCTGGCCGATCGGCAGAAGCGTCTTGGTGAAGAGCGCGCCTTGCTCTCGGCGGACCCGGAAGACGCGGCGATCATGGAGCTTAGCGAGCAGCTCGCTGAGTCCGAAGCGACCCTTGAGGATTTGCAGACCAGCGAAGAAGCGCAGGTCGAAAAGCTTGAGCAATTGCGGCAGGAGCTGCAGCATGCACTGTCGGCGCAGCAACAGGCCCAGGGCGATTTGCAGCGGCTCAACGGTCGACTGGCTTCACTTGAGGCCTTGCAGCAAGCCGCGCTCGATCCGGGTACCGGTACCGCCGAGTGGTTGCGCGAACAAAATCTCGCGGATCGTCCGCGCCTGGCCGAAGGCCTGAAGGTTGAATCGGGTTGGGAGCTGGCGGTGGAAACCGTGCTCGGTGCCGACCTGCAGGCGGTGCTGGTGGACGATTTCAACGATTTCGATCTGTCGGGCTTTGCCCAGGGCGATCTGCGGTTGCTCAGCCCGGCCAGCGATGGCGTACGCGTGCCGGGCAGCTTGCTGGACAAGGTCGAGGCACAGATCGACCTGTCGCCATGGCTGGGGCAGGTCAAGCCGGTCGACAGCCTTGAACAGGCCTTGGCCTTGCGCGGGCAACTGGCTGTCGGGCAGAGCCTGATCATCCGTGACGGTTACTGGGTCGGTCGGCATTTTCTGCGGGTGCGCCGGGCTAGTGAGGCAGAAAGCGGCGTGCTCGCCCGTGGTCAGGAAATCCAGCAACTGGGCCTCGAGCGCGAAGGGCTTGAAGCCGCTGTCGAAACCCTGGAAACCCAGCTTCAGAATCTCAGGGCGCAGCAGCGTCAGCAGGAAAACGGTCGCGAACATTTGCGCCGCTTGCTGCAGGACGAAGCGCGTCAGCAAGGTGAATTGAAGGCTCAATTGTCGGCCGGCAAAGCCAAGGTCGAGCAATTGACCCTGCGCCGTACCCGCCTCGACGAAGAGCTCAGCGAGCTGGACGAACAACGGGCCCAGGAGCACGAAAACATCGGTGAAGCGCGCCTGCATTTGCAGGAAGCCCTCGACAGCATGGCGCAGGACACCGAGCAGCGTGAGTTGCTGCTGGCGCAGCGCGACAGTTTGCGTGAACGCCTGGACCGGGTACGTCAGGAGGCGCGGCAACACAAGGATCACGCCCACCAGTTGGCGGTGCGCTTGGGCTCGCTCAAGGCGCAGCATGATTCGACGCGCCAGGCGCTGGAGCGTCTGGAGATGCAGTCCGAGCGGCTGACCGAAAAACGCGAGCAACTGAGCCTCAATCTGGAGGAGGGCGAAGCGCCGCTGGAAGAACTGCGTTTGAAGCTCGAGGAGTTGCTCGACAAACGCATGACCGTCGACGAAGAACTCAAGACCGCGCAGATCGCCCTCGAAGACGCCGACCGCGAATTGCGCGAAGCCGAGAAGCGCCGCAGCCAGGCCGAACAACAATCCCAGTTGATTCGCGGTCAGCTCGAAACCCAGCGCATGGAATGGCAAGCCCTGACCGTGCGCCGCAAGACCTTGCAGGACCAGTTGCTGGAAGACGGCTACGATCTCCACGGCGTACTCGCGACATTGACTGCCGAAGCCAGCGAGAAGGACGCCGAGGACGAACTCGAGCGCATCGCCGCGAGGATTCAGCGCCTGGGCGCGATCAACCTGGCGGCCATCGATGAGTACCAGCAACAATCGGAGCGTAAACGTTATCTGGATGCCCAGAACGACGATCTGGTGGAAGCCCTTGAAACCCTTGAGAACGTGATTCGCAAGATCGACAAGGAAACCCGCAACCGTTTCAAGGATACCTTTGATCAGATCAATGGCGGTTTACAGGCGCTTTTCCCAAAAGTTTTCGGTGGCGGCCGCGCTTATTTGGAACTGACGGGCGAAGATTTACTCGATACAGGGGTAACAATCATGGCGCAGCCGCCAGGGAAGAAGAACAGCACCATCCATTTGCTCTCTGGTGGCGAAAAAGCCCTGACCGCATTGGCCCTGGTTTTTGCGATCTTCAAGTTGAACCCGGCGCCGTTCTGCATGCTCGATGAGGTTGACGCGCCACTGGATGACGCTAACGTTGGACGCTACGCGCGATTGGTAAAAGAGATGTCACAGACAGTGCAGTTCATCTATATCACCCACAACAAGATCGCCATGGAAATGGCCGAACAACTGATGGGTGTGACGATGCACGAACCCGGTTGTTCACGGCTGGTGGCAGTGGATGTCGAGGAGGCGATGGCGATGGTGGACGCCTGAGTCGTGGTTGCAGGAAGGGGTGTTTAAGGCTTGTAGGACTCTTTTCCACGCTTCGACTTGCTGGCCAATCGACATATTCGCGCTAGCCAACGTGGTAGACGGTGTAAAGTTGCCTTTGGTCGTGCTAGTTTAATGTCAATTTTTCGTATACGTGGGCAAAACGCCTGTCAGAACATAGAGTTGGCGCCACGTTTTAAAGCGGTTTACAGGTTGTAAACCCCTTATTTTTCAGCATTTTTCATAGAGGCACGGGATTACATGGAAATCGGTCTGCGCGAGTGGCTGATCGTCATCGGCATAATTGTCATTGCCGGTATTCTTTTCGATGGCTGGCGCCGTATGCGCGGCGGCAAGGGAAAACTGAAGTTCCGTCTTGATCGAAATCTGTCCAATCTGCCGGACGAGGACAGCAGCGCCGAGCTGCTGGGCCCGCCGCGCGTGCTGGACACCCATAAAGAGCCGCAACTGGACGAGCAGGACCTGCCGTCGGTGAGCATGCCGGCCCGGGAGCCTCGCGAGTCGGGTTCCAAGCGCGGCAAGCGTAGCCACAGCGAACCTTCCCAGGGCGACATGAACCTCAGCCTGGATCTGGATGGTGGCCCAAGCTTCAGCAGCCGCGACGACGATTTCCCGGCCGAAGCCAAATCCTCGCCATCGGTCGCCGACAAGGATCAGCCGCAAGCCGAAGAAGTGCTGGTGATCAGCGTGATCTGCCGCGACCCTGCCGGTTTCAAGGGCCCGGCGCTGTTGCAGAACATTCTGGAAAGCGGCCTGCGTTTCGGCGAGATGGATATTTTCCACCGTCACGAAAGCATGGCGGGCAACGGTGAAGTCCTGTTCTCCATGGCCAACGCCGTCAAGCCGGGCGTATTCGACCTGGACGACATCGACCACTTCAGCACCCCGGCGGTGAGCTTCTTCCTGGGTCTGCCAGGCCCTCGCCATCCGAAGCAAGCCTTCGACGTGATGGTGGCCGCGGCGCGTAAGCTGTCCCAGGAGCTCAATGGCGAACTGAAGGACGACCAGCGCAGCGTACTGACCGCCCAGACGATCGAGCACTACCGTCAGCGCATCGTGGAATTCGAACGCCGCGCCCTGACCCAGAAGCGCTGATATTGGAAGTGTGTGGGCATGACTGCCACGCACTGTAGGAGCCGGCTTGCTGGCGATGCGGACTTGAAACCGCCATCGCCGGCAAGCCGGACTCCTACAATGAATCTGCACCGCATCAACAAATTGAGCAGCCTCGGCTGCTCTTTTGCTTTATGAGAGAACACCCATGACCGCCGCCAAGAACCGTATTTTAGAGCTGCGCGCTGAGCTGGATCAGCACAACTATCGCTACCACGTGCTCGACGAACCGAGCATTCCGGACGCCGAATACGACCGCTTGTTCAACGAGCTCAAGGCGCTGGAAGCGGCCAATCCCGAACTGATCACCAGCGACTCGCCCACCCAGCGAGTGGGCAGCGCGGCGCTGTCGGCGTTTACCCAGGTGCGTCACGAAGTGCCGATGCTCAGCCTCGGCAACGCCTTCGAAGAAACCGACATGCGTGAGTTCGACCGTCGGGTGACCGAAGGCCTGGATTTGCCGGCGGGCGACCTGTTCGGTGGCGGCGCAACCGTTGAATATAGCTGTGAACCCAAGCTCGATGGCCTGGCCGTCAGCCTGCTGTATCAGGATGGCCTCCTGGTGCGCGGCGCGACCCGCGGCGATGGCACGACGGGCGAAGACATCAGCGTCAACGTGCGCACGGTACGCAACATTCCGCTGAAGCTGCACGGCACTGGCTGGCCGGCGACTCTGGAAGTGCGTGGCGAAGTGTTCATGTCCAAGGCCGGTTTCGAGCGGCTCAACGCCACGCAGCTGGAAGTCGGCGGCAAGACCTTCGCCAACCCGCGCAACGCGGCGGCAGGCAGTTTGCGCCAGCTGGACTCGAAGATCACCGCCAATCGCCCGCTGGAGTTCTGTTGCTATGGCATCGGCCAGGTATCGGCGGACATTGCCGACACGCACGTCGGCAATTTGCAGCAACTCCAGGCCTGGGGCATGCCGATCAGTCATGAGCTGAAACTGGCGCAGGGTATCGCCGAATGCCTGGATTACTACCGCGATATCGGTGAGCGGCGCAGCGCACTGCCGTATGAAATCGACGGCGTAGTGTTCAAGGTCAATAGCATTGCCTCCCAGCGCGAACTGGGTTTTCGCGCCCGTGAGCCGCGTTGGGCCATCGCCCACAAATTCCCGGCGATGGAAGAACTCACCGAACTGCTCGATGTGGAATTCCAGGTCGGCCGCACCGGTGCGGTGACGCCGGTGGCGCGTCTGAAACCGGTCAAGGTCGCCGGTGTCACGGTGGCCAACGCCACGCTGCACAACATGGATGAAGTGGCGCGCCTGGGCCTGATGATCGGTGACACGGTGATCATCCGTCGTGCGGGTGACGTGATTCCGCAAGTGGTGCAAGTGGTCATTGAGCGTCGTCCGGAAAACGCCCGGCCGGTGCAGATTCCCGAGCAGTGTCCGGTGTGCGGTTCCCATGTCGAGCGCACGCAACTGATCAAGCGCAGCAAGGGTCGCGAGACGGTCAGCGAGGGGGCGGTGTACCGCTGCGTCGGCCGCCTGGCCTGTGGCGCGCAACTCAAGCAGGCAATCATTCACTTCGTGTCCCGTCGCGCCATGGACATCGAGGGCCTGGGCGAGAAGAGTGTCGAGCAACTGGTGGATGAAGGCCTGGTGAGTTCGCCCGCCGACCTGTACGCCCTGACGTTCGAGCAGATCGTCGATCTGGAAGGTTTTGCCGAGCTGTCGAGCAAGAACCTGCTCGGCGCCATCGAAGACAGCAAGAAGCCGGGCCTGGCGCGGTTCATCTACGCCCTCGGCATTCCCGATGTCGGCGAGGAGACGGCCAAGGTACTGGCCCGTTCCCTGGGTTCGCTGGAACGGGTGCAGCAGGCCTTGCCACAAGTGCTGACGTACTTGCCGGACGTCGGGCTGGAAGTTGCGTACGAGATCCACAGCTTCTTCGAGGACGCGCACAACCAGCAGGTGATCGCTGAACTGCTCAAGCATGGTTTGCAGATTCAGGATCAGGGTGAGTTGGGTGCCGAGTTTGCCGCAAGTACGACGTTGGGCGGTTTCCTCGACAAACTGCATATTCCGTCGGTAGGGCCGGGTGGGGCACAGAAGCTGGCAGACAAATTCGGCACGCTGCAGGCGGTGATCGGCGCGGATTGGCTCGATATGCGCCAGGCGCTACCGGAGAAACAAGCCAATTCGGTGCGCGAGTTCTTTGCGCTCGAAGAAAATCGCCAATTGGCCGAAGCGGCCGAGAAGCAACTGGTCGATTTCGGCATGCACTGGCAGAGCGAGAAGAAGGTCGTCGAAGGCTTGCCGCTGGCCGGGCAGACCTGGGTGCTGACAGGTTCCCTGGAGCTGATGAGCCGCGATGTGGCCAAGGACAAGCTCGAAAGCCTCGGTGCAAAGGTTGCCGGCTCCGTGTCGGCCAAGACCCATTGCGTGGTGGCTGGGCCCGGCGCTGGCTCCAAGTTGACCAAGGCCAATGAGCTGGGGCTGAAGGTTCTGGATGAAGAGGCGTTTGTCGAGTTTCTGCGCAAACACGATATTTCGGTGTGAAGCCATTCGCTGGCAAGCCAGCTCCTACAGGGTTTGCGCGAGCCCTGTAGGAGCTGGCTTGCCAGCGAAGGCGATTTCCAAAGCGCCGCAGAAAATGGGAGCGATCTACACCAGGGAATGATCTAGTCTTGGCAAGCTCCAGGGAGAGATCGCCATGTACCGTTTCTTCGACCAGTTCAGTTCGCGCAACAGCAAGGTCTGGCCGTGTCGTTGCGGGCAGTCGCTGTTCTTTCGCAACAGTCAGTGCCTGGCCTGTTCAGCGGCGTTGGGCTATCAGTCGGAGCAAAGCCGTTTATCTTCGCTGCAACCGGCTGAACACCCCGACGCCTGGTTGCTCGACGCCGCCCCTGAGGCTGGTGCGTTCCGCCGCTGCACCAATCTCGATTCACCCGCTGCGTGTAATTGGCTGCTCCCGGCTAATCATCACGAAACCTTGTGCATGGCCTGTAGCTTGAATCGCACGATTCCCGACCTGTCGATCACAGAAAATCACGAGCGCTGGCGCAAAGTGGAAACCGCCAAGCGGCGTCTGGTCGCGCAACTGGTCAGTCTGGGGTTGCAGGTGATTCCCAAGACGGTCGACGAAGAAACCGGCCTGGCCTTCGATTTCATCGGCATGGACCTCGAAGGCAAACCGCCCACCACCGGACATGCCAATGGCCTGATCACCCTCGATATCAAGGAAGCCGACGACGCGCACCGCGAGCAGGTGCGAGTGCAATTACACGAGCCCTATCGCACGCTGCTCGGGCATTTTCGCCATGAAGTCGGGCATTACTACTGGGACCGCTTGATCGCCAGCAGCCATTGGCTGCAACCTTTTCGCCGGTTGTTCGGCGATGAGCGTGCCAGCTATGCCGAAGCCCTTGAGCGACATTATCAGCAGGGTGCACCGCTCGACTGGCAACAGCACTACCTCAGCGCCTACGCGACCATGCACCCGTGGGAAGACTGGGCGGAAACCTGGGCGCATTACCTGCACATGATGGACGCCGTGGATACCGCGCTGGGCTTTGGCATGAGCGCCCGGGAACTGGACTTCGACTATCAGCCGTTTCCGCCTGAAACCCTCTACGATCCGCAGCATCCAGGTGGCGCGGTGTTTCTGTCATTCGTCAATGCGTGGATCGAACTGGCGGGCATGCTCAATGAACTGTCACGCAGCATGGGGCAACCGGATTTCTATCCGTTCGTCCTGCCGCCAGCGGTGATCGCCAAACTGCACTTTATCCACCTGGTGATTCAGCAGGAGGGCGGCAGGGCGGATGAGGTGCTACAGGCGCAATAGCAAGTGCTTGAACCCCCTCATATTTTTTATCCGAAACCAACGGTTGTAACTTCGTCTCAGATAGGTACAATGGCGCGGCTCGCCGACAGGTGAGCGTCGTTATGGTGACCCTATCGGTCCCCCCGCAACGATCAGCCGTGAACCCGGTCAGGCCTGGAAGGGAGCAGCCGCAGCGGTGACATTGTGTGCCGGGGTGTGGCTGGTAGGGTCGCCACCTATCTCTAAATCCTTGAGTCTGCAAGGATTTGTCAGTCAAAAATCTCGAAGTGTGACAGCGTTCAGGTACACCGAAGTGGTGCGCCATACGAGTCAGGCTGGCTTTACGTTTGCGCTCTTCAAAGCCTTACTGCATCCCCTCATTTTCTGCACTCTCCAATTTTCTTGTTGTGGCATGTCTGCGCACCTTCTCGCTGCTGGCCCAGGTTGGCAAACTACTTCGTATTAAGCGCGTCGTGAGTAAGAGGAGGGAGATTGCAAATTCACTGTAGCCCTGTAGGGGGGGGTTAACAAAAAAGTTCAGTCATGTGGGTAACGCTTTCAGGAGCATTTACTTGCCCTTGGTTTCTCGTTCATCCAGCCTTCCGGTAAAAGTTGGACTGAAGTAAACACTCCACACTCCAATGGCTACGTGTCCCGGCTCGATCAGGGGGGGCAATTTCCTGCTGATTTTTTGGGCTTGTCGGAGTCATCGTCATAGGCAAATCGAATAATTGGTCATGTTGTTATAAGTATTCGATATTTGCGTAGATTGCTATTTGATCCTATTTGTTATTATGGGTAAATGCTTAATTCTAACAAGTTGTAAGGAGAAATAGTTCCAAGGCATTAAGGTAGGCGTGCGTTTTTGCCAGAAAACCGTGAGAGCGTCGGAGTTTTGTCTTGTCGCAGAGTCAGGCGGGGGCGGACTTCAGACTCGCTATTAGAGTGTTTGCAAGATGGAGCTTGAAGTTTGATTTTTAGCTAGGCTGTGATGATCTGTGGTGACGCAATCATAGTGTCGAAAATGTCAGTGGGTAAGGGGGTGCAAATCAAGGCGCCTCAAAACGGATTTTGGTTGCTTTTCGGGCGGGAGTGTCTGGCATGAATTCATTATCTGCAGTGCTGCAGTCGAAACGGCTCGGATTCTATAGCGGAGTTCTCCTGGCGGGAGTGTGGATTGTTTTTGCTTATGTTCATTTGGTTCGATTTCAGGAAACGCATCAACTGACTCTGCTTTTGTTCTGTCTCTCCGAGACGCTGACAGCAGTTTTGTATATTTTTCGAAGCGAACCAAAGACGGTTTCACTCATTCCGGTCGACTGGTTTATGGCGGTAGGTGGTACTTTTGCCCCATTGTTGTTCCGGCCGGAGGATTGGGGGGTGCTCCCGTGGGCAAGTTTTCTGATCACTGTGGGGGCGATCATTCAGGTGCTGGGTGTGATTTCTCTAAATCGCAGCTTTGCGCTCGTTGCAGCAAAGCGGGTTATCAAGACTGCGTGGATGTACCGCGTGGTGCGTCACCCTATCTATGCCAGTTATTGTCTGACGTTTACGGGCTATGTGTTGGCAAATACATCGCTGGCGAATATGACTATCTATGCAGTAACTATCGGTTTTCTGGTCGCGCGAATATTTCGAGAGGAAGCGCATCTTTCTCTTGATCCATCATATCGTGAGTATATGCAGGGTGTTCGTTATCGGCTTGTCCCATTCATATTTTAGTTTCCGGGTGTTGGCTCGCACGCTTACATGGTCGTCTGGTCAGGAGCAGTCGCAGCGGTGATATTGTGTGCCGGGGTATGGCTGGCGGGGTACCACCTTAACGCCACGCGAGTGTTCACTCGCGTTATCTTTCTGAAACCAGACTTTCGCTAGCTGCCAGGATCTTGTCCGGGGTGGGTTTTCGTCGTTTGCGGTTTATCCACAGCCGCAGGTTCGTCACCGATATACAACCGAACAATCTCATCGATCTCCCCGGAGGTCTTCATCCGCACCAAGGTGCGCAGAATGCTCTGCACCGGGACCTGCGGGTCGTTGCGAACGTAACAACCGATACGGTGTTCCTGCAGCACTGCCACGCCTTGCAGTTGCTGGTCCGGCAGCAGGCGGTGATTGAACCAGTCCAGGCTCCATTGATTGCTGACGGCATAGTGATTGCGGCCGGCCAGGAGTTTTTCCAGCACCTGTTCCTGGTTGCGTGCGTCGTCGCGCTGCAGTTGGCCGGTGTCGAACAGCGGCTGCAGGGTCGGGTAGCTGTAACCGAGCACGGTGCCAATGGACTGTTGCGGCAAGTCAGCGGGCTTGACTGCGCCGGGCGGCGCATGCCGGGTGATCAACACGTCAGGTTGATTGAAGAGCGGGATACTCCAGAGAAAATCGCCAGGCTGATCGGGCAGCCACGATTGCGCGGCATAACAGCGGACATCGACCTCGCCTTGCTCCATGGCATTTTGCACTCGCCCGCGGGGCAATACATGGAATTCGACCGGCAAGCCGACCTGGGTCGCGAGACTGAGCATCAGGTCATACAGGATGCCCTGGGTCGGTTTGCCCCGTTCAAGTTGCACCATGGGCATGGTCCAACTGTCGCTTATCACGAAGCGTAGCGGTGCTGGCGCGGCCGCTCCGTCCAGGCTGATCAATAGCAATGCCCCCATGGCCAGCCTCATAAACACTCCGTTAAAAGCCTCTGATATGCAGCTTGGCCAGAATACACAAGCGCACCGGATGCAATTTGTGCCTTGCTCCGCTAGCATTAGCCGCTTCTGCTTCCTTCGCTGCGACGGTTTTCGATGAGTTATCAGGTTCTTGCACGTAAATGGCGTCCGCGCTCGTTCCGCGAAATGGTCGGCCAGACCCATGTGCTCAAGGCTCTGATCAATGCCTTGGACAGCCAGCGGCTGCACCACGCCTACCTCTTTACCGGTACCCGTGGGGTCGGCAAGACCACCATAGCGCGGATCATTGCCAAATGCCTGAACTGTGAAACAGGTATCACTTCGACCCCCTGTGGCGAGTGTTCGGTGTGTCGCGAAATCGACGAGGGCCGCTTTGTCGACCTGATCGAAATCGACGCCGCGAGCCGCACCAAGGTCGAAGATACCCGCGAATTGCTCGACAACGTGCAGTACGCCCCGAGCCGCGGGCGCTTCAAGGTCTACCTGATCGACGAAGTGCACATGCTCTCCAGCCATTCGTTCAATGCGCTGCTCAAAACCCTTGAGGAGCCGCCACCCTACGTCAAGTTCATCCTGGCGACCACTGACCCGCAGAAACTTCCTGCAACAATTCTGTCGCGATGCCTGCAGTTCTCCCTGAAGAACATGACGCCGGAACGCGTTGTCGAGCATTTGACCCACGTACTGGGTGTCGAGAACGTGCCGTTCGAAGACGATGCGCTGTGGCTGCTGGGCCGTGCCGCCGACGGGTCGATGCGTGATGCCATGAGCCTGACCGATCAGGCCATTGCCTTCGGTGAAGGCAAGGTCCTGGCCGCCGACGTGCGGGCGATGCTCGGGACGCTCGATCACGGGCAAGTCTACGATGTCCTGCATGCGCTGATCGAAGGCGATGCCAAGGCGTTGCTCGAAGCCGTCCGCCACCTGGCCGAACAGGGCCCGGACTGGAACGGCGTGCTTTCGGAAATTCTCAATGTGCTGCACCGCGTTGCCATCGCTCAGGCCTTGCCTGAAGGTGTCGATAACGGTCATGGCGACCGTGATCGCGTGCTGGCACTGGCCCAGGTGTTGCCGGCCGAAGACGTGCAGTTCTACTACCAGATGGGCCTGATCGGCCGCCGCGACTTGCCGCTGGCGCCGGATCCCCGGGGCGGTTTTGAAATGGTGTTGCTGCGGATGCTGGCGTTCCGGCCCGCAGACGCCGCGGATGCCCCAAGGCAACCGCTAAAGCCAGTGGGGATCAGCCAGGCCACAGTTGATTCCGCAAATTCAGTGGCTGCCGCGCCGGTTGTTGCGCCGGTAGTCGCTGCGGCCGTTGCACCGATAGCGGCTGCGCCGGTGGCGGCTCCAGCGCCGGCACCGGAACCGGTAGCGCCGGTCGTTGTGCCTGTGCCAGAGCCCGTATCTGTGGTTGAGGCGGTCGTGGCCGAAGAGGTTGTCGACCTGCCGTGGAATGACCCGGTCGAGCCGGCGCCCCTCCAGCAAACGGGGGTGGAGCCGGTGCTGGAAACCGTCAGCGAACAACCCGAATTGCCGCCGATGCCGTTGCCGACGCCGGACAGCGTGGTGCCGGACGCCCCGGAGTGGGCCGCCGCGCCGATCCCGGAACCTTCGGTGGCCGACGTCGATGCCGCAACGCCGGGCATGGACGCGGATGACGAACCGCCGCTGGACGAGGATTACATCGAGCCGGACATGGATTCGGCCTACAGTTACCTCGACGAACTGGCCAGCGAGCATGCCGCCGACCCGGCTCCGGAGCCCGAACCTGAGCCCGCGGCAATGCCGGCCACCGGTCTGGCCCTGCAATGGCTGGAGCTGTTCCCGAAATTGCCGATTTCCGGCATGACCGGCAGTATCGCCGCCAACTGCACGCTGATCGCGGTGGATGGCGACAATTGGCTGATGCACCTGGACCCGGCCCACAGCGCCTTGTTCAACGCCACTCAGCAGCGTCGTCTCAACGATGCGCTGAACCAGTATCACCAGCGCACGCTGACCCTGAACATCGAGCTGATCAAGCCCGAGCAGGAAACCCCGGCCCAGGCGGCTTCACGCCGCCGCGCCAACCGTCAGCGCGAGGCGGAGGAATCGATCCACGGTGATCCGTTCATCCAGCAAATGATGCAGCAGTTCGGTGCGGTGGTCCGTAACGATACTATTGAACCTGTCGACGCCCTGGTCACTCAGGGCTAATAACTGAAGGCGTCCGGTCGCATGGGCCGGGCGCTGTTTTAATCCAAGTACTTTGAGGTGATTACCATGATGAAAGGTGGCATGGCCGGCCTGATGAAGCAGGCGCAGCAGATGCAGGAAAAAATGGCCAAGATGCAGGAAGAGCTGGCCAACGCCGAAGTCACCGGTAAGGCCGGTGGCGATATGGTCACCGTGGTGATGACCGGTCGTCATGACGTCAAGAGCGTGACCATCGACCCGAGCCTGGTCGAAGGCATGAGTGAAGACGACAAGGAAATGCTGGAAGCGGTCATCGCATCCGCGGTCAACGATGCCGTGCGCAAGATCGAAGCCAACAGCCAGGACAAGATGGGCAGCATGACTGCCGGCATGCAACTGCCGCCGGGCATGAAACTGCCATTCTGATTCGCCTTCAGGCGGCAGATGAGCTACAAAAATGCCAGGCATTGCGCCTGGCATTTTTGTTTCCGGCATTGGAAATGTAGTGTCTGGAATGCCGTCATCGTCGGATCGCCGCCCGGAGCAAGCCCGCTCCCACAGGTTTTGCGAACGCCGCGAATCTTGTGGGAGCGGGCTTGCCCGCGATGAAGTCGCCTCGATCTTGCTGAATAAACATCGAACGCCATACCACCACAAAGGTCTGCTCCCTATATCACCGACCCCCATCGATCACAGGAGACGCTGCCATGTCCGACCCCATGACCCTCAATCAACGCATTGTCCTGGCTTCTCGCCCGGTAGGCGCGCCAACGCCGGAAAACTTCCGTATGGAGCGGGTGGCGCTGCCGGATCTGGCTGACGGCCAGGTGCTGCTCAAGACCGTTTTCCTGTCGCTGGATCCCTACATGCGCGGACGCATGAGTGACGCACCTTCCTACGCGGCACCGGTGGAAATCGGCGAAGTCATGACCGGGGGCGCTGTCAGCCGGGTCGAGCGATCGCTCAATCCGAAGTTTCAGGAAGGTGATCTGGTGGTCGGTGCCACCGGTTGGCAAAGCCACAGCATCAATGACGGACGCAGCATCATCCCGGTACCGTCGGGATTGCCAAGTCCGTCGATGGCCCTTGGCGTGTTGGGGATGCCGGGCATGACCGCGTACATGGGCCTGATGGACATCGGCCAGCCCAAGGCCGGCGAGACCCTGGTGGTTGCCGCGGCATCCGGCGCGGTGGGTTCGGTGGTCGGCCAGGTGGCGAAAATCAAGGGGCTGCGCGTGGTCGGCGTGGCCGGCGGTGCGGACAAGTGCCGGTATGTGGTCGACGAATTGGGTTTTGACGCCTGCATCGACCACAAGAGCCCCGATTTTCCTGAAGAACTGGCACACGCCTGTCCCAAAGGCATCGACATCTATTATGAAAACGTTGGCGGCAAAGTGTTCGACGCCGTAGTACCGTTGCTCAATCCCAAGGCGCGGATTCCACTCTGCGGCCTGATTGCTTCCTATAACGCCTATGAAGCGCCGAGCGGACCGGATCGCCTGCCACTGTTGCAGCGCACCCTGTTGACCAAGCGGGTGCGCATCCAGGGCTTCATCGTGTTCGATGACTATGGTGATCGCCAGCCGGAATTCCTCAGTGCCATGGCGCCCTGGGTACGCGATGGCAAAGTGAAGTTCCGCGAAGACGTGGTCGATGGCCTGGAGCAGGCGCCCGACGCGTTCATCGGCATGCTGGAAGGGCGCAACTTCGGCAAACTGGTGGTTCGGGTTTCCCGGGACTGAGTTATTGACGCTGCAATTTGACGCTCAACCGAGGCGCGGGTATAAACCGCGTCTCGTTGTTTTGTCGGACTTTTCCACCATGAGCTTCAGCCCTTTGATTCGCCAACTGATCGACGCCCTGCGAATTTTGCCTGGCGTGGGTCAGAAAACCGCCCAGCGCATGGCGTTGCAGTTGCTCGAGCGTGACCGCAGCGGCGGTTCACGACTGGCGCTGGCCCTGAGCCAGGCCATGGAAGGGGTCGGTCACTGCCGCTTGTGCCGTACGCTGACGGAAGATGATCTGTGCCCGCAATGCGCCGATACCCGTCGCGACGACACCTTGCTCTGCGTGGTGGAAGGCCCGATGGACGTCTATGCCGTGGAGCAGACCGGTTTCCGCGGGCGCTATTTCGTGCTCAAGGGCCATCTGTCGCCGCTCGATGGCCTGGGGCCGGAAGCCATCGGCATTCCGCAATTGATGGCGCGGATCGAAGAGGCCGGCACGTTCAGCGAAGTCATCCTGGCCACCAACCCGACCGTGGAAGGTGAAGCCACCGCGCACTACATCGCCCAATTGCTCAGCAACAAAGGCTTGATCGCCTCGCGTATCGCCCATGGCGTGCCGCTCGGTGGTGAGCTGGAACTGGTCGATGGCGGCACGCTGGCGCATTCGTTTGCGGGGCGCAAGCCGATTTCTCTGTAGTGGGTGTGTTGGCTGACGCTTTCGCTGGCAAGCCAGCTCCTACATTGGATTTGTGCGCGCCGCAGACTTCTGTAGGAGCCGGCTTGCCGGCGAATCAGGCACTTCGGTCTTGCTGGTTCACACAATCCTGTTGAAAACCAAGCAAGCGCTCGGTTAACTTCACTGACCCCTTCAGTGGAGCTCGCCGATGCCTGCCTTTCAGGAATACTTCGAACCCAGCCACCAATTGGTCCGTGACAGCGTCAGACGTTTCGTCGAGCGCGAGATTCTTCCTGATATCGAGCAGTGGGAAGAAGCCGAAAGCTTTCCTCGCGAGCTCTATCTCAAGGCCGGCACGGCGGGGATTCTCGGCATCGGGTACCCGGAGGTTTACGGAGGCAGCCACGAAGGGGATCTGTTCGCCAAGGTGGCCGCCAGTGAAGAGTTGATGCGCTGTGGCTCAGGTGGGTTGGTTGCCGGCCTGGGCTCACTGGATATCGGCTTGCCGCCCATTCTCAAGTGGGCCCGGCCCGAGGTACGTGATCGTGTGTTGCCGCAGGTGCTGTCGGGAGAGAAGATCAGCGCCCTGGCCATCACCGAGCCCGGTGGCGGCTCCGACGTCGCCAACTTGCAAACCCGTGCGGTACGAGAGGGTGATTTTTACCGGGTCAGTGGCAGCAAGACCTTTATTACCAGCGGCGTGCGCGCGGATTTTTATACCGTCGCGGTGCGAACCGGCGAGCCAGGTTTCGCTGGCATCAGCCTGTTGCTGATCGAGAAAGGCACGCCCGGTTTCACCGTAGGACGACAGCTGAAGAAAATGGGCTGGTGGGCGTCGGACACGGCTGAACTGTTCTTCGATGATTGCCGGGTGCCCGCAGGAAACCTGATAGGCACCGAGAACATGGGCTTTGCCTGCATCATGGGCAATTTCCAGAGCGAACGCCTGGCCTTGGCATTGATGGCCAACATGACCGCACAACTGGCGCTGGAGGAGAGCCTGAAGTGGGCGCGCCAGCGTGAAGCCTTTGGCAAGCCGATCGGCAAGTTTCAGGTGATCAAGCACCGTCTCGCCGAAATGGCGACCGGGCTGGAAGTGTCCCGGGAGTTCACTTACCGCCAGGCCGCGAAAATGGCGGCGGGGCAGAGCGTGATCAAGGAGATTTCCATGGCCAAGAACTTTGCGACGGATACGGCGGACCGGATCGTCACCGATGCGGTGCAGATACTCGGTGGGCTGGGTTACATGCGCGAGAGTCTGGTGGAGCGGCTGTACCGCGACAACCGGATCCTGTCGATTGGCGGCGGGACGCGGGAAGTGATGAACGAGATCATCGGCAAGCAGATGGGGCTTTGAGCCGATCTTGAATTTAGGGGTGTTGCCGCTGACGCCATCGCGGGCAAGCCCGCTCCCACAGGGATCTACAGCGCACACAAATTTTGTGCATGACAAAGAACACTGTAGGAGCTGGCTTGCCAGCGAAGGCGGTCTGAAAGGCGCCGCTTATTTATCGGTCAGTGCAAACTGCGTCAGGCAGAACGTAGGAATGCCCATGTCCTCCAGACGCTGCGAGCCACCCAGTTCCGGCAGATCGATAATCGCCGCCGCTTCATGCACCCGGGCGCCCATGCGGCGGATCAGGTTTGCGGCGGCAATCAGGGTGCCACCGGTCGCGATCAGGTCATCGAACATCACCACCGAATCCCCCTCGCACAGGCTGTCGGCGTGCACTTCCAGGAAGGCTTCGCCGTATTCGGTCGCATAGCCCTCGGCCAGCACCTCAGCCGGCAGCTTGCCTTGCTTGCGGAACAGCACCAGCGGCTTGTTCAACTGATAGGCCAGTACCGAACCGATCAGGAAACCACGGGCATCCATGGCGCCGATATGGGTGAAGTCGGCCTCGACGTAACGGTGAGCGAAGCTGTCCATCACCAGGCGCAGGGCCGTGGGCGACTGGAACAGCGGGGTGATGTCGCGAAAGATCACACCCGGTTTCGGGAAGTCGATGACAGGGCGAATCAGGGATTTGATGTCGAAGGAGTCGAAGGACATAGTCGGAGAATCCTGGCAGGGCTGCAAACGACGCAGTATAACGGCGGCCGAACCGTTTCGCTCAGCCGCAACGGTTTGATTCAGCTTTCCAGTGAGCCACCGGCCAGGGCACACAGCTGGATCGGGTCGATAATCCGGATTTCCTTGCCTTCTGCGGCGATCAGTTCGTTTTGCTGGAAGCGCGTAAAGACGCGGGACACGGTCTCTACCGCCAGGCCCAGGTAGTTGCCGATTTCGTTACGCGACATGCTCAGGCGGAATTGGTTGGCGGAAAAACCCCGGGCGCGAAAACGTGCCGAGAGGTTGACCAGGAACGTGGCGATGCGTTCGTCGGCGGTCTTTTTCGACAACAGCAGCATCATCTGCTGATCGTCACGGATTTCACGGCTCATCACGCGCATCAACTGACGGCGCAACTGCGGCAGTTGCAGGGCCAGTTCGTCGAGGCGTTCAAAGGGGATTTCACACACCGAGGTGGTTTCCAGGGCTTGTGCCGACACCGGGTGCTTTTCGGTGTCCATGCCCGACAGGCCGACCAGTTCGCTGGGCAGGTGGAAACCGGTGAGCTGTTCTTCACCGGTATCGCTCAGGCTGAAGGTCTTGAGGGCGCCAGAACGGACTGCGTAAACAGAATCGAAGGTATCGCCCTGGCGAAACAGAAACTCGCCTTTTTTCAGCGGTCGGCCGCGTTTGACGATTTCGTCCAGCGCATCCATGTCTTCCAGATTCAGCGAAAGTGGCAGGCAAAGAGGGGCCAGGCTGCAATCCTTGCAATGGGCTTGATTATGAGCGCGCAGTTTTACTGGCTCGGACATTTCTTCAATCCTTGTGGGAATTCACACATAAGACGTAAGGGTAACTCACCATAGGATATCGAGGCCAGTCTGGGGCGCTTGCTTGCAGAATTAGACTACCCGTGAAAAACGCTGGCGACTGTGTTGTTCCAGATACGCGTCGAACACCATGCACACCGAGCGCACCAACAGTCGTCCGGTGGGCAGGATGGTGATTCTGTCGCGATCGAGCTTGATCAGCCCGTCTTTGGCCATGATTTGCAGTTGGGGCCAGAGTTCGCCGAAGTAGCCCTGGAAATCGATGTTGAAGGCCTGTTCGATGTCGGCGTATTCCAGATTGAAATGGCAGATCAGCTGCTGAATGACTGCGCGCCGCAGCCGGTCATCGGCATTGCACAGCAGGCCGCGGCTGGTGGCCAACTGCAGTGATGCAAGGGTGTTCTGATAGTGGTTCAGGTCGCTGCTGTTCTGGCAGTAAAGGTCGCCGATCTGGCTGATGGCCGAGACGCCGAGACCGATCAAATCGCAGTGACCATGGGTGGTGTAGCCCTGGAAATTGCGTTGCAGGGTCGATTCTTCCTGGGCAATCGCCAGCTCATCGTCGGGCAGGGCGAAGTGGTCCATGCCGATGTAGCGGTAGCCGGCGGCGATCAGTTGCTCAATGGTGCGCTGCAACATTTCCAGTTTCTGCGCGGGTGTTGGCAGTTCATCGCTGTTGATGCGTCGCTGCGGCATGAAGCGTTCCGGCAGGTGGGCGTAGTTGAACACCGATAATCTGTCCGGTTGCAGGCGGATGACCTCTTCGACGGTGCGGGCGAAATTCTCCGGCGTCTGTCTCGGCAGGCCGTAGATCAGGTCGATGTTGATCGAGCGAAACTGCAAGGTGCGGGCGGCGTCGATCACCGCGCGGGTTTCTTCCAGGCTTTGCAGGCGATTGACCGCTCGCTGGACCGCCGGGTCGAGGTCTTGCAGGCCGATGCTGACCCGATTGAAGCCCAGTTCGCGCAGCAGGCCCATGGTTGACCAGTCAGCCTCGCGCGGGTCTATCTCGATGCCGTAGTCGCCGGAGTCGTCGTCCAGCAAATTGAAGTGTTTGCGCAAATGCGCCATCAATTGGCGCAGTTCGTCGTGGCTGAGAAAGGTCGGCGTGCCGCCACCGAAGTGCAGTTGCTCGACTTTCTGTGTGGGGTCAAGGTGGCAGGCGATCAACTGGATTTCCTGTTCCAGGCGCTGCAAATACGGCTGCGCCCGGCCGCGATCCTTGGTGATGACCTTGTTGCAGGCGCAGTAATAGCAAATGTTCGCGCAGAACGGCACGTGAACGTACAACGACAGCGGGCGTTGGGCCTTGCGGCTGTCGCGCAGGGCGTGAAACAGATCGAAGGTGCCGACCTGGCTGTTGAATTGCACGGCGGTCGGGTACGAGGTGTAGCGCGGTCCCGCCAGGTCATAACGGCGGATCAGATCGGTGTCCCAACGAATGGCGTCGAGCATCATGCGGGCATTCCCCCGGATAGGCTGGCAGTGTCGGCCACTTTATGCGAGGGCGGGGCGGGGGATCTTGATTTGCATCAAGGCTCGGGAGTTGTGCGCTTGGTGCGGGCCTCATCGCGGGCAAGCCCGCTCCCACAGGTTTTTTGTTTGGGCCAAAAATTGAGGCAATCCTCAAACCCTGTGGGAGCGGGCTTGCCCGCGATGGACGCGCCGCCGGGCTAATGCCCCATCAACCAGTGCTGATGCGGTCCCGGCAGTGTCCAGATACCAAACAACATTACCAGCATCCCGCCAGCCATCCGCACGCTGCGTTTGCGCAACAGCGCGGTGATGCGTTCGGCGGCAAGGCCTGTCGCCAGAAGCACCGGCCAGGTGCCGAGCCCGAACGCGAGCATCAGCAACGCACTGTCCAGCGCGTTGCCCTGACTGGCCGACCATAACAAGGTGCTGTAGACCAGGCCGCACGGCAGCCAGCCCCAGAGCGCACCCAGCAGCAGCGCGCGCGGAACGCTCGATACCGGCAGCAACCGGTTGGCGACTGGCTGGATGTGCCGCCACAAGCCTCGACCGAGGCTTTCGATACGGGTCAGGCCGCTCCACCAGCCGGCCAGGTACAGGCCCATGGCGACCAGCAGCAGTCCGGCGAGGATACGCATGAACATCGCCGCCGGGCTGCTGGCCACGGCCCATCCGGCCAGGCCGATCAGCAGTCCGGCGCAGGCATAACTCAGAATCCGTCCCAGGTTGTAGGCCAGCAGCAGGCGAAAGCGGCGACTGCGTTGTTCCTTGGGAATCGCCAGGGTCAGTGCGCCCATCAAGCCGCCGCACATGCCCAGGCAATGGCCGCCGCCGAGCAAGCCGAGGATCACCGCAGACACCAGCAGGGGCGCAAACTCAAGCATGGGGTGGGGCCTTGTCTTGCGGTTTGGCCGGATTGGTTGGTTGACCGCTGACCTCATCGACGGCGGCGGTGTGGTTTGGGTCCTGGTCGTCGAACAGGATGCTGTGGGCCGGGCCGTCGAGGTCGTCGTACTGACCGCTGTCGACCGCCCAGAAGAAGATATAGACGGCGATGGCCACGATCAGCAGCGCAGCGGGAATCATCACGTAAAGAGCTGGCATCTGGACTCCATGCCCGCGCGGCTCAGGCCGGCAGCGGGCGGGTTTCTGGCGTGGTGGAGAGGGCGGGCGCGCTCGGCATTCGAGTCAGGCGCAGCGCGTTCAACACCACGGTCAACGAACTGATCGACATGCCCACCGCAGCCCAGACCGGAGTGATCCAGCCGAGGGCGGCGAAGGGCAACATGAGGCCATTGTACAACCCGGCCCACAGCAGGTTCTCGATAATGACCCGACGGGTGCGTCGCGCCAGACTGAAGGCTTGCACCAGCGCGTCGAGGCGGTTGGACAGCAACACGGCATCGGCACTGGTTTTCGCCAGGTCGGTGGCCGAGCCCATGGCGACGCTGATATCCGCAGCCGCCAGTACCGGCACGTCATTGACCCCGTCACCGAGCATCAATACCTTGCGACCTTCTTTGTGCAGTTGTTGCAGGACCTGCAGTTTATCGTCCGGACGCAAACCGCCGCGGGCTTCATCGATACCGAGTTGCGCCGCCACGCTGGCGACCATCGGCGAGCTGTCGCCGGACAACAACAGCGTGCGCCAGCCACGCGCCTTGCACGCGGCCAGCAATGCCGGCGCATCGGCACGCAAGCGATCGTCGAGGACGAGCCAGGCCAGCGGTCCTTGGCTGTCGCCGAGCAGCAGCCATTGGCCGGCTTCTTCGGGTATCGACGGCACTCCGGCGCCGCTGAGTTCGCAGACGAAACGCGGTTGGCCGATGCGCAGGCGGCGCCCCTCGACCAGCCCCTCCAGGCCAAGGCCCGGAGTGCTGTGGACTTCTTCGGCGGCCAGTGGCGCGCGTCCGAACGCACGGGCGATTGGATGTTCGGAGCGGTTTTCCAGGGCGGCGGCGAGGCTCAGGCATTGATCGCTGTCGAGCGCGCCGAGCGGGCGGATCGAGCGCAATGCCAGGCGCCCTTCGGTGAGGGTGCCGGTCTTGTCGAAAATCACCGTGTCGATCTGGTTCAGACCTTCCAGGACATGGCCTCGGGTCAGCAACAGGCCGAGTTTGTGCAGTGTGCCGGTGGCGGCGGTGAGGGCGGTCGGCGTCGCCAGCGACAAGGCGCACGGGCAGGTCGCCACGAGCATCGCCAGCACAATCCAGAAGGCTCGCGAGGCATCCAGTTGCCACCACAGCAGGCCAATCGCGGCGGCGGCGATCAGCGACAACAGCAGGAACCATTGCGCGGCGCGGTCGGCGATTTCCGCCATCCGCGGCTTTTCGGCCTGGGCACGATCGAGCAGGCGAACGATGGCCGAGAGGCGAGTGTCCTGGCCCAGGGCCTGAACCTCGACGGTCAGCGCGCCTTCGACGTTCAGGGTGCCAGCGGTGACCGCATCGCCGCGGGTGCGTGGTTGCGGCAGGTATTCGCCGGTCAGCAGCGACTCGTCGACACTCGACTGGCCGTCGAGGATCTTGCCGTCAGCCGGGAGAATGGCCCCCGGATGAACCAGCACCCGGTCGCCGACACGCAGTTCACTGAGCAGAATGCGTTCGCTCTGGCCGTCGGGCGTCAAGCGCAGGCACGAGGCAGGCAGCAGATTCACCAGCTGTGCGGTGGCGGCGGCCGTGCGTTCGCGGGCGCGCCGTTCCAGATAACGCCCGGCCAGCAGGAACAGGGCAAACATGCCGACGGCATCGAAATACAGTTCGCCGACCCCGGTGATCGACGTCCAGATCCCGGCAATGTAGGCGCTGCCGATGGCCAGCGACACGGAAACGTCCATGGTCAGGTGGCGGGTACGCAGATCGCGCATGGCGCCTTTGAAAAACGGCGCGCAGCTGTAGAACACAATCGGGGTGGTGAGGAACAGGGCGACCCAGCGCAGGATGGTGTGCAGTTCAGGGCTGAGGTCGATGTTGAATTCAGGCCAGGTGGCCATGGTCGCCATCATCGCCTGGAACCACAGCAGCCCGGCCACGCCGAGCTGGCGCAGGGCCAGGCGGTTTTCGCTGGCCAGTTGTTCGCTGGCCCGGTCGGCCTGATACGGGTGTGCGGCGTAACCGATCTGGCGCAGTTCGCTGAGGACCTGACTCAGCGGTAACTGCGCATCGGTCCAGCGCACGTGCAGGCGATGGTTGGACAGGTTCAGGCGCGCTTCGGCCACGGCCGGCAAGGTGCGCAGGTGTTTTTCGATCAGCCAGCCACAGGCTGCGCAACTGATGCCTTCCATCAACAGCGTGGTTTCGGCGAGTTCGCCATCGTGGCGGACAAAGGGCTGCTGCACATCGGCGCGGTCGTACAGCGCCAGTTCGTCCACCAGTTGCACCGGCAGCGCCTCGGGGTTGGCCGACGCTTCGCTGCGGTGCTGGTAATAGCTTTCCAGGCCGCCGGCGACAATGGCCTCGGCCACGGCCTGGCAGCCCGGGCAGCAGAATTCGCGGGTTTGCCCGAGAGCCGCAGCGGTGAAGCGGCTGCCGGTCGGGACGGGCAGGGCGCAGTGGTAGCAGGGGAGTGGGGTGGTCATGGTTGATCCATGGCGTCTGGGTGGGCCGCATCGCCAGCAAGCCGGCTCCTACAGGAGCGAGCCTGCTGGCGATGCGCGAAGCGCGGCTTTACTTCTTCAGGTCTTCGGCACCTTGCAGCGGCTCATCACCGAGCAGCAGATCCTTGTCATGACTGACCGGTTCCTCTTCGAACATGCGCCAGATGTGGTCATCCTGAGTGCCGAGCAATTCGACAAAACGCCGGCCTTCGATCTTGTCGCTCAACTGGCCTATGTAGCGGCCCTGTTCGGTTTCGCTGCGGGTCAGGGTGATCTTGCGATCCTTCTCCGGCTGGGTCGGCGAGATCAGGTTGAGCTCCAGGGTCTTGGGTTGGCTCTCGCCGCTCAGGCGCAGGTCAACTTCGCCGGTCAAGTCATCGAGATGAACGCTGGCGCGCATGTTCAGGGTCTGGGCCAGCAGCTCACGGTCGAGGGAGCGGTTGATGCCTTTGCCAGCCTCGTAGTAATTGTCGTTGACCAGGTTGTCCGGGTTCTTCACCGCGATGGTCACCATGGACAAGGTCAGGGTCACCGAGCAGGCCAGGATCCCGATGATGATCCATGGCCAGAGGTGCTTGTACCAGGGACTTGCGGCAGTTGCTGCGGGCATGATCACTTCTCTCAACGATTTTGTGGGCCGATGAACCGGCTCTTGGCTTCAATGTGGACGCTGTCGTCATCGGCGTCCTTGAGGATGAATTTCACCTCGTTGGTGCTCGACGGCAGTTTTTCCGGTGCGACGGACAGCTCGGCAGGCTGGCTGACGATCTCCCCGGCCGCGACCTTGATCTCGCGCCGGCCCTGCAATCTGAGATCCGGCAGGCCAGAGGCTTCGAGCACGTAGGTATGGTCGTGCTGGTCCTTGTTCATGATTTTCAGGCTGTAGACGTTTTCGATCCGGCCTTCGGCGTTCTCGCGGTACAGCACGCGGTCCTTGCTGACATCGAAGCCCACCAGCGAGCGCATGAAGAACGCGGTCACCAGCAAGCTGATCATCGCCAGCAGCACCACGGCATAGCCGATCAGGCGCGGGCGCAGTTTATGGGTTTTCTGCCCGGACAGGTTGTGCTCGGTGGTGTAGCTGATCAACCCGCGCGGGTATTCCATCTTGTCCATGATGGCGTCGCAGGCATCAATGCAGGCGGCGCAACCGATGCATTCGATTTGCAGGCCGTCGCGGATGTCGATACCGGTCGGGCAGACCTGGACGCACATGGTGCAGTCGATGCAGTCACCCAGGCCCTGGGCCTTGTAGTCGATACCTTTTTTGCGCGGGCCACGGCCTTCGCCACGGCGAGGGTCGTAGGAGACGATCAGGGTGTCCTTGTCGAACATCACGCTCTGGAAGCGTGCGTACGGGCACATGTAGATGCACACCTGTTCGCGCAACCAGCCGGCGTTGCCGTAAGTGGCGAGAGTGAAGAAGCCGACCCAGAAGTACGACCAGCCATCCGCTTCACCGATAAAGAAGTCGATGGTCAATTCGCGAATCGGCGAGAAGTAGCCGACGAAGGTCATGCCGGTGACGAAGCCGATGAGCAGCCACATGACGTGTTTGCTGAATTTGCGCAGGAACTTGTTGGCGCTCATGGGCGCCTTGTCGAGCTTGATGCGCTGGTTGCGGTCGCCTTCGGTGACCTTTTCGCACCACATGAAAATCCAGGTCCAGACGCTCTGCGGGCAGGTGTAGCCGCACCACACCCGGCCTGCATAGACCGTGATGAAGAACAGGCCGAACGCGGCGATGATCAACATGCCCGACAGCAGGATGAAGTCCTGGGGCCAGAAGGTGGCGCCGAAAATGAAGAACTTGCGCTCCGGCAGGTTCCACCAGACCGCCTGATGGCCGCCCCAGTTGAGCCACACCGTGCCGAAATACAGCAGGAACAACACGGCACCGCCGGTCATCCGCAGGTTGCGGAACAGGCCGGTGAAGGCGCGGGTGTAGATTTTTTCTCTGGAGGCGTAGAGGTCGACGCTGTTGTTCGCGTTCTTGTTGGGTGGAGTGATGTCGTGTACCGGAATCTGGTTGCTCATCATTGCATCCCACGGCAGTGGAAAAATGCCTCGGTCAGTACGTGCCGACCGGGGTCAAAAAGGGGTGTTGCAGTGGCTCAATGATACGCCTGTCGCTCTGGCCTGCGGGTGCGACCTTTGGTCACGTTTGGCAAAATCAATTGATGGTGTAATGACTTGAATCAATTGACTTGGGAATTATGGACGGTTTTTTGGATGCGGGCGGAGTCAATTCTCAACGCAACAACCTGTAGGAGCCGGCTTGCCGGCGATGGTCGTTAACGATAACGCGTGCTCCCTGGTTCAACGCGGCGCACTCAAGTCCATCGCCAGCAAGCCGCCTCCTACAGATCTTGCGTTATCTGAGTTTCCGGGATTCCGTGAAGAGCCATAAAAAAGGCCCCGCCAATTCACATTGGCGGGGCCGTTTTTTGTTGCTTCAAGCGTTTGCCTTACTGGGCGTCCGCGGCCTTCTCACCGTGAGACAGGCTGTAGACGTAAGCGGCCAGCAGGTGAACCTTGTCGTTGCCTTGCAGCTGTTCTTGCGCAGGCATCTGGCCCTGACGGCCGTAACGGATGGTCTGCTGCAGTTGAGCGAAGCTCGAACCGTAGATGAACGCGGCAGGGTGAGTCAGGTCAGGTGCGCCCATCGCTGGCGTGCCTTTGCCTTCCGGACCGTGGCACGCCACGCAGTTGGTGGCGAACAGTTTCTGCCCGGCAACCGGGTCGGCCTTGGTGCCTTCCGGCAACTTGCGGCCATCGAGGTTGGTCAGGACAAACGCGGCCACGTCGGCCACGCCTTGCTCGCCGATCACTTCAGCCCACGCAGGCATCACGGCATGACGGCCGCCCATGATGGTGGTCTTGATGGTTTGTGGCTCGCCGCCCCAGCGCCAGTCGGCGTCGGTCAGGTTAGGGAAGCCATAGGCGCCCTTGGCGTCGGAACCATGGCAAACCGAGCAGTTGGAGGCGAACAGGCGGCCACCCATCTTCAGGGCTTGCGGGTCCTTGGCCACTTCTTCGATTGGCATGGCCGCGAACTTGGCGAAGATCGGACCGAACTTGGCGTCTGACCTGGCCATTTCCTTTTCCCACTCGTGAACGCCGGTCCAGCCGGTCTGGCCGTTGGCGAACGGGGTCTGCTTCTCGTTGTCGAGGTAGCCGTAACCCGGCAGCAGGCCTTTCCAGTTACCCAGGCCCGGATACAGCGCCAGGTAGCCCAATGCGAAGATGATGGTGCCCACGAACAGCATGAACCACCATTTCGGCAGCGGGTTGTCGTACTCCTCGATCCCGTCGAAGGAATGCCCGACTGTCTCGTCCGTCTGCTCTGCGCGCTGGCCCTTGCGGGTCGACAGCAGCAGCCAGGTCAGGGAAAAGATCGTACCGAGACTGAGGACTGTGACGTACAGACTCCAGAATGTAGTCATTCTTTGTTACTCCTAGAAGCTTGCTCGACGTGCTTGATGGCTTCGGGATCATCCGCGAAAGGCAGCAAGGTCGCGTCTTCAAACTCAGACTTGCGCTTGGGGCTGAACACCCACAACGCCAGGCCGATGAAGGCCACCATCACGACAACGGTGCCCAGGCCTCGAATCATCCCGATATCCATTTAGATCACCGTTTGCTTTTGATGATGGTGCCCAGGCCTTGCAGATAGGCCACCAGCGCGTCCATTTCGGTTTTGCCCTTCACGGCATCCTTCGCGCCGGCGATGTCTTCGTCGGTGTAAGGGACGCCGAGCGTGCGCAAGACTTCCATTTTCTTCGCGGTGTCTTTGCCGTCGAGCTTGTTTTCCACGAGGAACGGGTAGGCCGGCATTTTCGACTCAGGCACGACGTTGCGCGGGTTGTACAAATGCGCACGCTGCCAGTCATCGGAGTAACGACCGCCGACACGGGCCAGGTCCGGACCGGTACGCTTGGAACCCCACAGAAATGGGTGGTCCCAGACGCTTTCACCGGCGACCGAGTAGTGACCGTAGCGTTCGGTCTCGGCGCGGAACGGACGGATCATCTGCGAGTGGCAGCCGACA
>NZ_AKJJ01000044.1:0-171936 GCF_000282395.1 Pseudomonas sp. GM55
ATCCTGAACTTCGGCGCCAATCCGGGTGCAGGGCAGGACTTGCTCAATCTCACGGGGCTGGGGATCACCAGCGCGACCTTCGCTGCCAACGTGACCATAACGGCTAACGGGGCGGACACGGTGGTCGGGATCGGGGCGGACACGATTCACCTTGTTGGTGTCAGCAGTGCGGCCGTTGATCAAACGGACTTCATTCTGGCCGTTTGAGGTCCTGGTCAGTGCTGTCGCAGGAGGGCGGAACAGAAGAAGGGAGGGCAATGGATGCCCTCCCTTTTTCCTTTCATTCGATTGCCCATCAGATTCGCGTTCAAGAACTCGGGTAGTGATATGTCAGAAGTGCGCTGCTTGATCAATTGACGGTAACCGTCCGGGCAATTCACCTTCCTGACACCGTTGCTTGAGGCGATGGTGTCCACCTGAATTCAAGTGGACACCATTTTTAGCCTTTTAAAGCGGACGCCCATGCCACAAGAACGCCGTTCCTATTCAAAATCCTTCAAGGCCCAGGTCATTGCCGAATGCGCGCAGCCTGACACCACGAGCTGCGATGATTCGCATCGACACCATCTGGCTCGCCACTGAGCCCATGGATATGCGAGCTGGCACCGACACCGCCGCATGTCATCGACAAAGGCATACCGACAACGGGTCTGCTGGCCCATGTCATGGTGGCCAAGTTCGCCGATCATCTACCGCTGTACCGGCAGGAGAAAATCTTTGGGTGTGCCGGACTGCCCATCTCCCGTTCGACCTTGGCGCAGTGGCTGGGCAACTGCGGTGTGCAATTACAGTCGCTGGCTGATGCGTTGCGCGAAGCCGTACTGGCGTACTGGCGTACGGCGTTTTCCACGCTGACGAAACGCCAGTACAAATGCTGACACCTGGCGCGAAGAAAACTCATCGCGCTTATGTCTGGGCCTATGCCACCAGCCAGTTCTCTGACCTGGCAGCGGTCGTTTGCGACTTCAGCCCGAGCCATGCTGGTGAACATGCCCGAGCCTTCCTGGGCAATTGGAAGGGCAAGCTGGTCTGCGATGACTTCGCAGGCTATAAGGCAGGCTCGAATTGGGTATCACTGAAGTTGGCTGTATAGCCCATGCGCGCACCTGCGAAAGGCTGCTCGTAAGCCACGTTCGATTTCGCCAGCGCCGCTATCGACAGGTGTGAAAGCCGGCCATTTTAAGGGCAGACTGGAATCTCGATTAAAAGACGACGGCCAGGGTCATACTCAGTAACGTCAGTTTCATATCTGGGCGGCAGGCAGCGCGCGAAGCTGCTAGGGTTAAGACCGCATGCCGTCAAAGTCTCTACGTCAAATGGGGGGCTGCCGACGCTACGCCTACGCTGTTGTTCGTTAGCAGCGGAGTCATCCAAGGTCCTTCAAATCGACCGAATGGTTCCTCAACCCAGGACAAAATCATGGCGAAAGTACTTGTTCTCTATTACTCAATGTACGGTCACCTGGAAACCATGGCGAACGCCGTCGTCGATGGCGCACGGTCCGTACCTGGCGTCGATGTGACGCTCAAACGTGTGGCTGAAACCATTCCGGCGTCGCAGGCGGCAGCCATCGGTGTCAAGCTCGACCAGCAGGCCCCGGTGGCAACACCTGACGAGCTGGCCAATTACGACGCCATCATCTTTGGTACACCGACGCGCTTTGGCAACATGGCCGGGCAGATGCGCACATTTCTCGACCAGACCGGTGGGCTGTGGATGAAAGGCGCGCTCGTCGGGAAAATCGGTAGCGTTTTCGCGTCAACTGGAACCCAGCACGGAGGCCAGGAAACCACGATTACGTCATTCCACAGCACACTGCTGCATCAAGGAATGGTCATCGTGGGTGTGCCTTACACCTGCGCAGGGCTCACCAATATGGATGAGATCACCGGCGGTACACCCTATGGTGCCACCACTCTGGCCGGGGCCGACGGGAAACGGCAACCGTCACAGAATGAACTGGATATTGCGCGTTTCCAAGGCAAGCACGTTGCTGAACTTGCAATAAAGATCGCCAGTTAACGCAAGCAGGAAAGGGTGTGACGGCCAGGTCTCTCCCCATTCTGGCCGTCGCATGACCAGGGCAGCATAAGGATGAGGCTGCTGCTCCTGGTCCGGCCAACCATGGGACGTGGAAGGCTCGGGCAATCCCAGGCAGTGTTGATACTGGAAGACGAACTGCACAGGACCGTAACTTCCAGCGTAGGTCGCGCCTTGGACATGCCAAAGTCCACCTTGAGTCGCCGGGTCAATCAGCTGGAGCGCCGACTGGGCGTGCGACTGATCCAGCGTTCGACGCGGCAGTTTCAAGTTACTGAAATTGGTCAGGCCTACTATCGCCATTGTGTGGCAATGATGGCCGAAGCAGAGTCGGCCGAAGACGTGATTGAGCAGAACCGCTCTGAGCCGCGAGGCATTATCCGGCTGAGTTGCAACACGCCACTGCTGAGTTTCTGGGTTGCCCCCATACTGGGCCGGTTCATGGCACAGTACCCGGCGATCGAACTGTTTGTGAAAAGCTACAATCGCCGAGTCGATGTGATCAACGAGGGTTACGACCTTGCCCTGAATCTGTGTTTTCCACCGTTGGAGGACAGCGAATTAGTGATGAAAGTCCTGGCGAAAAGCCCACACGTGTTGGTGGCGAGCTCGGCCTTTTTGCAACGTTTTCCGGCCCTGAAGCTACCAGCAGACCTTAGCGACGTACCCAGTATTGTCTGGGGTACCACACAGTCACACTACAGCTGGCAACTAAACGGTCCGAACGGTGAAACTGCCCAAGTCCGTCATGCTCCGCGCCTGGTCAGCGACAATATGGCCGTGCTTAAAAGCGCGGTACTCGAAGGTGCAGGCATTGCGATCCTGCCGAGGACTATCGTCAAAGACGAACTAGCGGACGGACGCTTGCTCAAGGTTATCGATCAGTGGCATCCCATCGACGGGGTAATCACGGCAGTATTCCCGACCCGTCGAGGGCTGGTGCCTTCAGTGCGAACCCTGATCGATTTTCTTGCGAAATCATTCGAAGAGTACTCCGAATGAATGAGGCGGAGCACCGGTTGTCATATGCAAGGCGTCGATCCACCCATCATAACCATGACTGCCCCCGCTCAATTGTTGAGCAGGGTAGTCGAACACCTGGGGAGGTTTTGGTTAGCAGAAACGGTTCACAGTCAGAACTCTTGTAGGGTAGGGCGCAGGATCACCTCATCGTACAAGCGCAACTCGAGAAACGCCCACTTCGTGAATCTGAAAGGTGCCTGAATCAGACCGGCTCAGAAATCAATCTCAAAGTAGAGGGGATCACTACGCAGGCCTCTCGTCAGTGCGGTACTGCTCGGCGGTTGGTCGGTTCGAAGGGTATAGCCATGAGCCTTCGTTGCTTCCTCCAAAGCATCCATCAAGGTATTGAAGGGGAGATCCCCCCATTTACGTTTCAGCGCCATTTCATGGTCGACCGGGACCACAGCTACCGCCAGATTTTTCATCAATTCAATTCCGCATTCGCGGCCGGTGGCGTTGGAACTACCGTGATGCCCAACTTTGTAAAAGACAGCGCGGCCTATCAAATCGGGCCCCGTAACTTCCATACCATTCTGGTCAGTCCATTTGCGATCGCCCCAAGAGAGCCAGTTGCCTACCTGCGCATCGGCTGCGAAGAGTAAGACGTCCCCCCCATCCAATTCGATGGCCATCACCAGGCTCGTATTGTTGACGACGTTGTCCAGTTGGAGGGCAAGGCTGGTAGCATCGTCTAACCAGGCATCATCGATGCGCCTCCAGTCTTGCGGGTTCCAGTAGCGCTCCTGAAAGAAAGGAACCGTCTGTGCAGCCTGGGTGGGAATGTTGTAGCGGCGGGAAAAAGGTAGTTGCGATTCGTCTTCGTTGATGGCCGGCGTGAGGTATCGATTGAAGGCATCCATGGCCATCTTGTAGGTGGTCTTATCGCCGGGGGTTTTAGGCGCGTTCATGTTTCTCAGCCTGGCTTCGTCGCGCGGCGGGCCGAGTACGTAGATTTTCGCGCCGAAACTCTCCAGATCGCGAGGCTTATCCTCCGGATCACAGTACCTTACGTTCGAAGACTTTTTGCGCACAGCTTCAAGCGCGGACTGAGTAGTCATTCGCGCCGAAGCGCCGAAGAATCCAAGCAGTTCAAGCAGGGGATGTTCGATGTCCGGAGTGTCCATTTGCAGGCGCAAGGCGGCTGATTGCAGCATGGCAAGCGCTTCGTCGTTCTCCTTTCTTAGCTCGCCAGCTTGTTTATCGTCAGGGTTCTCTGTCCAGGCCATCCAGACTTCATCGACGTTCAGCTTTGCAAAAGTATCCTTTGCTTGCACAAACCCGGAGAGGTGATCCCAATGTTTGTGGGTGGCCACCAGAAGATCAATTTTGTCATTGCTTTCCTGCCGAACATTTTCCATCACGTCCGTCATCATTTTCGTGGCGTTGGCAGTACCGATGATGACTCCGCAGTCGATCAGAATTCTGTAGGTGGCCCCCCCATCTCCGTGCAGCGTCACCAGGTGGCAGTCACCCAATCCATGACGATAAATCCGTACCGTTGCCCGAGGCGGTCTAGCGTTCATGACCACCTCCGTCGATGCTTCGGTGAACGAGAGCAAAAGGTTCACCAGCCATCGCCCGAAGTCCGCGGTACTTGTCCTGCATCGATTGCGCGCGCTCTTGCTGGAAATGTTGTTGATGCGCAAGGCGTGCTGGCTGATTGATACGCTTGCGTACGACATAGGTCACCTGCCGACTGGTCAAGTCGATGACCAACGTGACACCCCCACGGAATACATTGCCACTGCCATCCTTCGCATGAAGAGACTGGGTCAACTCAACGACCATTTGCGACAACAACTGCCCATCCGGTCCTACACGTCGTAGAGGCCGCACCGAATGAACCTCAATCCCGTGCATATCGCATACAACGGCACGGTCGCCAATTTGAAGCTGATAATTTGGGTCCGCATGACGATACAGTCCGAGTGCTCCCAGTTCGGTATCACTCACGAGCTTCGGATTCATCAACCAGCGATGGAACGCCCAGGCGTTGTCCCGCGATGTGTTCCATGCCGATTCACGGCTTGTCTGAAGCGTCCATTGAAGGCTCAGTTCAGGCAGGAGTTTTTGCAACGTGCTCATTGGTTCCAGGGGCGGTTCCCAGCGCAATGTGTCGACTGAGTAGCTGCGCAATCCTTCGGGGTAAATCCCGCGTGCCATGAAAGCGGAAGAAAATGCAACGCGGTAACCGTAGGGGTCCGAGGGCACCAGATCATGATCTGCGGTTACCAGCGCTCTGAGGAAGTCACCGAACGTGATGTCTACCGGAGGGCAGTAGTCCAGTGCCCGAATACATATCGTGAGAATGTGCCTGGCCACGGTGCTGGCCACGTTTGTCAGTGCATCGACGAGGTCACTCTGGAGTGCACCCTGGGGTAGAACTTCTGAGCCATGAGTTGCGAGTCGGATAGGCGTTTGGGCTCGTCTGGTATAGACCTGCAAGAACGCGTCGAACACTGCCGACACCAGTACTGCTCCTCGATCATGGGCTTCAGTTTGACTCTGGTAGTCATTCGACTTCGGCACTCGGCGTGTCCAGGTCGGTTGGCTGTTGGCGTTCACTCCACCAGTGCCTATGGCATCCCTCAACGCCTTGTAGTGACCGGTGGCTTGGCCGAACTGTACCGCCAGCCAAGCCAGCATCGATTGTTGGCTGAGATCGCCACGGGAATATGCAAGCAACTCCCGAAGTGAATCGCGCAAGGTGAAATGCTGGAAAAGGGCAACGATGTCGGCAAACCCTTCGTGAAAGGCCAGCACATCTGGATTGGTGGGCTCTATGAAGCGCCGATGCAGCCCGTCAAGCAGCGCATGGGTTGTTTCATGAGCGACGATGTCGTGGGAGAGTGCCGTGAACACGTACTCGCTGGCCACGCCGCTATTCCTGTCGGATGAACTGAAGTAGCCCAGCAAAAGTGCTTTGCGTTGCGGGCTATAGTAAGCATTAGGCTCTCGCAAGGCATGCGGATAGATACGCAGACGCTGTACGTAGTCCGGATTTTTACCAACGAAACGTGGCGCCCATAATGCAACGCGACCCAAAGCGTTTTCGAAGAAACGGATTGTCCTCATCGCAACGGCATATGCCATTTGTTGATGGAACTGTGGGTTCGCTTCGGAGGGTTGCAGGCCGTCGGTCGCCAGAAGACGTGGATCGTTCAGGTCCACCGGCGCGTAGCAGCAGCCACTGGCGGGATCGACATCCACGACTTCCAGGTACTCACCGACAGGCCCTGGTAACAGATCAGTCTCCCAAGGTATTTGTAGCGTTGTTTCGTTAATGCCCACAGTTTCCAAGGTGCGACCCAGCAATGGATCGTAGGCGTAAACCCGCAGCCTGCGGAATTCGGGTGCAGGTGGCACGGGGCGCAACGCATGTTGAAGGTGATGATCCCTCAAACCGGTAATCGGCGTTGTAGCCGCGTGCGGTCCTGATGTTGTTTGATGCGGTCCGGACGGCGAGTTGGACTGACCCAGTTGAAGGGCTCGCCGAAGCGCTTGGGAAGCCCTGGGGTGCTGAGATAGCGCTTGGGCCAGAGCAACACGCTGAGCCAGGCTGAGCGTGTCCGGATCGACATCAGGGTCCGGCAATATCGCCTGGATCGCGGCGGACTGGGAAAGTTGCAAGGACTCCAGTTCGAGCATTTTTTGCTGTGTGTTGCCAAATTGCGCCATGCCAAGCCCCGTCAGGACCCGCAGAAAAGGGAACGAGATGGCATCGACTTCTTCTTTTTTGTTTTGCAGGGCGACGGCAGTAGGAGGAGCGACGCCATAGGCGTCAAGTGCTCGTAGCTCCCCATGTCCCAACTTGGCAAAGTTGGTGTTGTTCGCGCTGTTGAACAAGGCCGTGCGTACGGCCTCTACCCGCATCCATTTGTCTGGATAGGCGTTCCACTTCGTCCGGTTTTTTTGTATCCATATAGCGGCAGCGGCTGCAATTTGTGGCGTGGCAGAGGAGGTACCGCCGCCATTCCAGTCAATGGTGTTTGAACAACCGAATTTCGCTCGCGGTATGTTCGGTGTATACGCTGCCATCGCCGTGCGCATTGTGCTGGCCGGCCCATGGTTGCCGGCCATCAATGTAACTGGAAGATCAGCGTAAGGTTTGTGATCCGCCATCACGCCACACGCCGCAATGACACGATTGAATCTCGCCGGATAGACGATGTGGTGAGTGGGTGCGTTACCGAAGTTGTTGCCAGCTGCGGCTACCAGGACCACACCTTCTTCATAAAGGGCATTGACCTCTTCGGCCCACAGCTGACTGGGCAATCCGCCCATACTCATCGTCACTACCTGGACGGCTGTTTTGGGATCCTGGCAAAGGTCTCGAACATACCTCAGTGCGTTGACGATGGCGCTGTTGTAGAACAGCTCAAACCGGTTGGCCACCCGAATAGGTACGACCTTCACAAAAGGGGCCGCACCAAGGCGGTTCATTTCAGGTAACGGATTTCCGGCGAGTACGCTGAGTGTTGCAGTGCCGTGACCAGGATTGTTCACCAGGCCGCAGGAATCGTCAGAGGCATCATTGGGGCGATCTTCATCGACAAAGTTTCGCTCCAGATGGTGTTCCAGATTGACCGGCAGACACCGGTGGTGGGGATCATATCCCGTGTCCAGATGCGCCACCCGTACCGCCTTGGCTGACGATACAGTACCGATTTTCGCCAACAGTTTATCGAACTGACCGTGCTGAGGGTCCTGATACCAGAACTTGTCCGTTTCCCATGGATATTTCTTTTCTTGTTCTTCAGCTGTGCAAGAAGATGCCAGCACTATCGCTTGATCCTCCCGGGAACCGGACAGCCAGGTTTGGGCAAAGTCGGGTTCAGCAAATTCGGGATGTGGCGCCCCGCTCATACCCATGCCGTTGGAGACCAGCGCGTGACAGACATCCCACGGATTGAAGGTGTCGAGTGGGGTACTGGGCTCGACCAGATGCCATACGGGCTGTGCCGCCACACCGGGCTGAGCCTGCGAATTGCATTGGTATAGGGGGAGGACGTTGAGTTGTCTGCCGGCCAGGGATAACTTCGCGCTAACAGGCGCAGGCAGCATTTTGACGAGAAATCGTTGGACGCTAGGCATTGGCCGGGGCTCCGCGCGCTGCAGTACAGTCCATTGCGGCACCGCTGAAGCCGCATCCACAATCGCATTCACTACTGGTCATTTTCGAATGCACGAATCCAGCGTAGACACCCCTATGGCACGCCTGCCAGTGCGGCAGTAGCCGGTCGTCTGGAATGTTAAACGGAAAGCAAAAGAGCCTGTCGTTTTTTGCACCTTCCGAGGTGGATTGGGAAGCCACCTGGCAGCGCACCGAATCTGATCCAGCCTGAGGTGAAATGTGCCTTGGTCAACCGCATGGAGATGCAGCATGGACGCAGGACAAATCTCCCAGGCTACGATTGATGCCCGAGTCCCGCGCAGCCCTGGCAGTTCGAACTTCCAGTAACGGTGCAATTTCAGGCCTTTTCAACGTTGCTATAGCGCCAAATCAGCGGTTCTCCAGCCGGACAAATGTACTCGTTTTTGGTCGTGTCATAGATGAACCCATCGTTATTGAAACGCCTGTCAGCCTTCGTGGTTACTTGCACTGACTTGACCAGCCATTTGCATTCGACCTGACCAGCCATGTGCATCGGACTTGACCAGCACATTTCGTAACCATGACCGGCAGAGAGCGACCCAGGCTGTGTGAAATCACCTGCAATTTACGTGAGGGTATGGCGCTACTAGCTATGAGGCGTTCGCAGCTGGGCCGAAAAGCTATCGATGCCTATCTGATAATCACGAAAATAAATCAGGAGGCGGTCGTGAAGCTGGAAAAGCGTAGTATCGAGTTTGTCCCTCACAGTGAACGTTACGGAACGCCACGGCGGTTGTTCACCATCTGGTTCAGTTCCAATTTCCAAGTGACCGCTTTGATGGTCGGTACGCTGGGTATCGCCTCGGGGTTGAGCTTCGGCTGGACATTGCTGGGCCTGCTGATTGGCAATCTGGTCGGCACTGTGTTCATGGCCGCGCACTCCGCCCAGGGCCCCCACTTGGGGGTTCCTCAAATGATCCAGAGCCGGGCACAGTTCGGTGTTTACGGAGCCGCGATCCCCCTGCTGGTAATGGTCACGGCGGCGGTGCTATTTCTTGCCGCCAGCGGCGTCTTGATGCGCGATGCCTTAAAGGCGCTGGTGCCAATGAGCGACGACCAGGCCATTGTGGTGGTCGGCGTTCTGACTTTCATCATTGGTTTTATAGGCTACGAGCTGATCCACCGTATGGGGGCGTGGATGAGCCTGTTATCTACCCTGGTGTTTGCAAGCGCCTTGGCCTTGATCCTGCTGCACCCCAGCGACGCGGCATCAACAACCGTCTCAGGCACGGGCTTTACGTTGGCGGCCTTTAATCTGGTCATAGCGCAGGCTGCCTCCTGGACTTTAGGTTACGGCCCCTACGTAGCAGACTACTCGCGTTACCTCCCCGCGAACGTGAGCACCCGCGCCACGTTCTGGACAACCTATTGCGGTTGCGCACTGGGCTCTTTTGCCATGATGGCATTAGGCGCTTTACTGGCAGTAGCGATACCTGCAGCGCTTGAGCGCGACCCTGCAACCGCCATTGCCATGTTGTTTGGCCCGTGGGCACCTTTGGTACTGGGCGTGATCGCGCTTGGCGTCATCCAGTACAACGTACTCTGCTTGTACAGCGCCTATATGTCTTCGGTTACGATATTCGGAGCTTTTGGCGGGCTCAAATACGTCACGGCTCCAGCAAAAGCGTTGGTGATGGCCGTGTTGACCGTTGCTGCGACCCTGATCGCCATAGCCACCCAGTACCGTTTTGACACGTTTTTTGCGGACATTCTGATCGGTCAGTTGTATTTGCTGATCCCCTGGAGTGCGATCAACCTGGTTGATTATTACTGGGTGTGTCGCGGCCACTATGAAGTAAGTGACCTGTACGACCCTAAAGGCCGCTACGCCCGTTTCAACGGGCGAACCCTAATGGTCTATGCCGTTTCGATAATCGGCACGATTCCCTTCATGAAACTCTCGTTCTACACAGGCTTTGTAGCGAACTGGCTAGGCGCCGACATTAGTTGGGCGATGGGGTTGGTGTTGGCCGGAGGGCTGTACTGTGCGGTCAACAGCCGACCAGCTGTTAATAGCTCGCGCATGTTTGGTCAAAGATCTCTCGAATAGGCGAAGCGAGACACGTCGTCGACGCTTCGCCTACAGCCACTCGACGATACAGGTCCAAAACTTTCTATCCGAAGTTTAATTTCTTCCGGTACGGGCCCTGAAGGTGTCAATCCTTCCTGACCCCAGGTGATACCAAGATCAGGGTGCTAAACGTGCTGGTCAAATCCGATGCAATCAGGTGGTCAAGTGGAGTGCAATTTCACATTAGCCGAGTGATGACGGTGCTGGATCGTATAAATGGTCGCTGGGTAAGGGCACTCTGCGCTCGTCGAGCGTGCCGGATACTCCAGTTTTTTGGGGGCGGCGGGAGATGATCAGTCAGAGCTGCACGACCCAGTTGGAGAGTTCAAGAATTGCAGCCTGAAGGGCAAGCTGGTTTTCGTTGATTTTGAAAAGCAGGGAAGGGCGTAGCTCAGAATTTGGCATAGCAGTTCCTCGGGTATGAGGTCAGCGTAGCACCAGACAGAAAAAGCAAAGCCCCGTAGCTTCGCGGCCCCGGGGCTTCTATTTTCGCCTGCATCCCTTAATGTCGAGCGAACGTGACGGCGAGACTACCAGCGATTTTTTGATGGTTCACTACTGCGAAAGATGGATTGTGTTCGGTTGGCAGGATGCCAGAGGAGGGTAAGTCTGGGTTGTCTTGGATTGGACGGGCTTTCGAGGCAAGGAAGTCTGGCGATTGCAGGGGCGAAGTGCAACACCGCTATTGAACTGATTTGAACATCCATCTGCATAGCATTTGACCAATCACATATCAGGATTAAAGTCTTATTGTCTGTGAGTAGCGACACAATAAAGGTCAGCCCCGTCAGTCTTTGATCCGCAGCAACTGTCGTCACTCAGGCTTCTCAACGGCAAGAGCAGAAACGGAGTATTTTTCATGATCAAATACCTTCGAATGATGGCAATGATTTCAATCCTCGCAATCACTGCGGGCTGCCAAATGGATCAATCAACTTCTGCCTCTGGTACAAAGGCTGTGGACGCTGCGATGGACCAGGAAGCGAAAGCGGCGTTACAGAGTTTGTACGCCAATACACCGAAATCGCGCGCCCTCGCGCAGCGAGCCAAGGGTATTCTCGTTTTCCCGGATGTGGTGAAAGCGGGGTTCATCGCCGGCGCACACCATGGCGAAGGCGAATTGATCGAGAACGGCAAAGTCACGGGGTACTACTCGACTACAGCAGCCTCATACGGCCTTCAGGCAGGCGTGCAGAGATTTGGGTATGTGATGTTCTTCATGAGTGATTCTGCGCTGCAAGATCTGAAAACCGGCAGTGGGTTTGAGGTCGGCGTGGGCCCAAGCATCGTGGTCGAAGATGCAGGCGTGGCCAAGTCGCTGACTACTTCAACGATTCAGTCTGATATCTATGCGTTCATCTTTGATCAAAAGGGCTTAATGGCTGGGGTGGGATTGCAGGGGTCAAAGATTAGCAAGCTCAGCCGCTGAGACCGTCGGCTATGCACTGAGCTGATTTTTGGGAGGGTGTTGGTTGGGCAAAACGTCGGGGATGGTTGGGCCAATTCTTGGGCCAACCTTTCGGGGCGGGTCGGGGTAGTTCGGGGAATTGCGAGGGTTTGACGGCATTCACAAGCTGGCTAAAACCCCGTGTTTCCCCCGCGATGCCGTAATAATTAAATGTCACATCCACCCTTGGCGAAGGGCTGTGTTCGTTCCCTCCATGATCGCGGCTTCGAAGTGTAGTTGGTTCTGATTGATCTTGAAGAGCAGAGCAGGGAGAAGGTCTTGCTCAACGAAATCGAGCTTATTTTCCCGTTGTTGTACCCGGAGAAGCGAACCCGGGCGGCACTTTGAGCCACGGGAAACTCTGCAACGCCATGTCATAACCGGTGGCGTAGAGCTTGCGCATGTACTCGTTGTCGAACTCTTCCTTGTGGGGCAAGTTGAAGCTCGCCGGTATGAACCCAAGATTGAAGTCCACACTGTCGCGCTGGGTGGTGGCGTAGATCCGGTAGAGGTCGCGGATGCCCTGGCTGTGGATCAACGAGGCGATGGAACGCCCAGCGATGCTCATCGTGCTGCGCTCGACCTGCGCCATCGTTATGGATAGTTATTGCGCGGGCAGGGCATCGCCCGACTTGCCCACCAGGCCGCAAGACCCAAACCGCCGACGCGCTGGGGGCAGGGCGTAGGCGGATTTTAAGTCAGCAGTAACTATGCGTTGCTGGATGCTTTTGTTGCCATGGCGCCGTCACCCAGTAACGCGACGACCAGCGCTGTCGCCGCCAGGTAGACAGGGTATTCCCAACCGCCATTGGCGTTAGTGAAGCTCCAGCCATTACCGAAGTGGACGGTAGCGGCCACGAACAGTTGAACCACCGCCAGAGCGGCCACCCAACGTGCGTAGACACCCAGCACCAGCATCAAGCCGCCGATGACTTCAAAGGCCATGACCGGATAGGCCAGGAAGCCCGGGAAACCAATGGATTCAAAAAAGCCTGCAGTGCCTGCCGGGGTGAACACAAGCACTTTGGTCAGGCCGTGAGCAATGAACATGATGCCGAGGGCCAGGCGCATAACGAGTGCGGCATACGGAGCGGTGCGTGAGTCGATCATGGTGTGGTTCCTTTATTTACTTGGAGAGTGACAGCGTGTGGTTCAGCCATTGCGAAAAATCCGCCAGTTCTTCAGCGACGATCTCGTGGGCCATGTCGTAGAAGTGTGTTTCATGGACGACGCCGATCCGATCCAGCCAGGCGTCCGCTTCTTTAGCCCAGGTCACTGGCAGGACGTTGTCCTGATGACCATGGGCGATGAACGCGCAGACGGACTTGAGCCGATCGGCAGAGGCGATCCGAGGATCAAGTTCACGCAGCATTCGGCCGCTCAAAATGGCGAAACCGGCAATCAGCTCAGGCTCGGTGAGCCCAAGGCTCGCGCTCATGATGCCGCCCTGGCTGAAGCCGGCGATCACCGTCGGCAGCTTGGGTAGCGCTTCAATAAAACGCTGCAGCAGTTGACGGCTGGACTCCGCTTGCTCTTGATTGAACGATGGGCCGTTACCGGTGAAGGTCACCTGGTACCAGGCGTAGCCTTGTGGGCCGACTTGCAACGGGCCGCGCAGCAGGATCACTTCCAGCTCTTCAGGTAACCATGCCGCCAATGAGGCGAGATTCGCTTCGTTTGAACCAACACCATGCAGTAAAAGCAGACGGCCCTTGGGCGTCGAAGTACTGCTTCCTTTACGGAAAAACAGGCCCGTTTGCGGCTCGCGGGCCGCTTCAGAAAATGTCATGTCACCCATGGTCTGTCATGCCTTGACTGAGTTGAATGGATTCAGATCCATTCTTGTGGCTAGAGGAAAAAAGGTAACTGTCCATCGACAGCACCCCGTAGCTCACGCCGCCGTCCAGGACACGTGTTTCATAGTGTTCGCCGGCCGCGCCAAGGGCGATGAGCAATGGTAAAAAATGTTCATCGGTCGGGTGGGCACGTTCGGCAGAAGGGGCGTGCTGCCTATAGTCCAGCAGTAAATCGGTGTTGCCTGCTTGCAGGGTTTTGGCTGTCCAGGCAGCAAACTCTCTTACGTAGTCAGCCCCATGGCTGGCAGCACCCCGAAACTCATACAAGTTATGGGTCAGGCTTCCGGAAGCCACGATCAGCACTTTCATATCGCGCAGTGGCGTAAGGGCCTTGCCCAGTTTCCAGGCCTGGCAGGTGTCGAGGCCGGCAGGCATCGATACCTGAACGACAGGTATGTCGGCCTCAGGGGCCAGATACAGCAGAGGCACCCAGGCGCCGTGATCGAGACCTCGACGGGCATCAAGCCGGGACTTCCATCCCGCATTCTGTAGCAGGCCCACGATATGAGCGGCGAGGGCCGGAGCGCCCGGCGCCGGGTAGCGCAACTGGTACAAGGCGTCGGGAAATCCACCGAAATCGTGAATGGTTTCGGGGGCGGTGCTCGCCGTAACGCTGATTTCGCCGCGGGTCATCCAGTGCGGGGAGAGGATGACGATGGCATCAGGTCGCGGCAGTTCGCGACCGAGTTCGGCCAGACGTTGACCCGCCAGACCAGGCTCGATGGCGAACACAGGAGCACCATGAGACACAAATAGCAGTGGGAACGAAGCGTTCATGGTGATTGTTCTCAATGATTACTTGTTAAGCCAGGCAGGGGCGATGGAAGTGCCCAAGCCAGCGCCATAGCCAAGGTAGATATTCAGTCCTGCCAATGGCTCCAGATAACGGGCATTGACCAACGCGCCTGCGTCAACCGTGTTCCAACCCAGGCTCTGTGCCATGGCGATAGCGGTTTGTTTCGCGCGTTCGCTGTCGCTGGCGACAAACACGCTGCCACGCTGGTCATTGGCGAAATTCGGGCCGTCGGCGAGCACTTGGGCGAATAACGTGTTGAACGCTTTGACGACATGGGCTTGAGGCAATGCTTTGGCAATTTCCTCGCCAGCGCTCGTCACGTGACCGATGGTCAGCGACATGTAGTCGGCACTCAGGGGGTTGGAGATGTCTATGACTACCTTGCCTGTCAGATCACCCAGGCTTTGCAAAGCTTTGACTGCGTCTTCGTAAGCGGTTGCAACAACAACGACGTCACTGTCACCCAGTGCCTCGGCAGCCGGATAAGCACGAACATTTTCAAATTGAGCGGCCAGGGTTTTGGCCTTGTCGAAGTCGCGGCCTGTGATCCGGACAATGTGGCCGACACTGGACAGTTGTTTGGCGAACGCTGAACCCATGTTGCCGGTACCCACTACTGTGATTTTCATCGCGACCTCATTTGCCTTGATGTGCGTTTCGATGGCCTCAGTTTATAGGTTGAGATATTGAGATAAATAAGGCCAAATGTGATTAACAGTTCCACTTATAGAGACAATGATGGACAGAGCGCTGGAGATGCAGGTCTTCTGCACCGTGGTCGATAAAGGCAGTTTTATCGGGGCTGCCGAACCACTGGGAATGTCTAAAGCGGCCATCTCTCGCTATGTGAGCGGCCTCGAAGAGCGACTCGGCGCGCGGCTGCTGCACCGTACGACCCGACGGCTGTCATTGACGGAGGAGGGACGTCAGTTTTATCACCAGGCGCGTGAAGTCCTGGCGCTCATGGATCAGGCCGAAGAGGCCGTATCGTCCACCGCACCGGAGCCCAGTGGCGTTTTGAGGGTGAATGCACCGGTCAGTTTCGGTGTGCTCCATTTGGCGCCCATCTGGGGCGACTTCATGAAGGCTTATCCCAACGTCGAGTTGGACATCAGTTTGAACGACCGACTGGTGGATCTTGTGGAGGAGGGCTTCGACGCCGCTGTTCGTATTGCTCGCATGGAGAGCTCTTCCTTGGTAGGACGTCGACTAGCGGGCACGCGGATGTGCCTGTGTGCGTCACCCGACTACCTGGCGAGCCACCCTCAACTGCGCACGTTGGCAGACTTGGCAGAGCACGGGGTGATTGCGTATACCAACTTCGCCAGCGGCAATGAATGGCAGTTCATCGGCCCTGACGGTAGCGAAAGCGTGCGCACCCGCTCGATTGTGCGCTGCAATAATGGCGATACCTGTCGCAGTATTGCCCTGGCGGGGGGCGGCATTGCCTTGCAGCCCAGCTTCATGGTGGCCGACGATTTGCGCAAAGGGAACCTGGTCGAGATTCTGCCGGAGTACCAATCCGTCGAGCTGGGCATCTACGTGGTCTATCCCTCGCGCAAGCATTTGGCAACCAAGGTCCGGGTGCTGATCAACTTTCTCGCTGAGCGATTTGCCCATCCTCAATGGGAGCAGTAGAGAGGACTTCGCCGAACAGCGGCTGACTCAGCACTTATCCAGAAAGCCTCGAAGGTCGGCCGAGAACTTTTCCGGATTCTTCAGCGCCATGTACACATGCAGTGCAGATCCCCCAACGACCGAATTCATCCAGCGCTGCGGGCAGGCTGGTGGAGGTTTTGCAAGTGTATGAACCCGAAGCTGTCGACGTGCATGCCGTATGGCTAAAGTGTGTCTCACCTGCGGCCAAAAGTCAGGTATGTGGTCGATGAGTTGGTCAAGCTATGTGAGCACTGGCAGTGATGCAGTCTGACAAGTGGAACAGGCCTCACTTGTAGGTTTTCTGAGTGATGGAAATGACCAGCGCAACACTGGCGACAATGATGATCGCCCAGAACGCTCTGATTCATTGAGCAATACGCGATTGGCGCTGAAATCCCAAAATGCGGCGATCGCAGCGTCACGCGGCAGTCAACGTGACGGCATTGCTACCTGGCTATTAGTATCAATACATGATTTAACAAGTGGGCGATGTCATATGTTCATAGGTCCCTCGCGGGCATTATCAATGCTGGCTCAATGCTCCCGTAATGAATGCAAGTGTTCATCGATTGATGTTCATAGACTTCGTTTTTCCGCCTGTCAAAGCCTTGCCGACCCTACCTCTGGCGACTCAACACGCCTGCAAAAATATGAAGGTCGGTAAAAACGTCTTTCCATTATGTCTTGGCTTGGAACGTCCTGCCTCGTGAGAACACGTTCAGCGGCGGATGACTCAAGCGGGTGGCTATCATCAAAACGCCGGAACACTGCAATCCAGTCTTCCGGCGATCAGCTTTCAGGTCGGTTCGAACCGCGCGCAAGCAACTAGCGAGGCCAGAGCGATGGAAACAACGGATGTTCCAAGGGCGCATCGGCTGCCAGCGTTTCCTCGAGACCGGGGAAATGAGGGGAGGTGACCCAGGATCTTGGCGCATGCCGAACGTCATCGCCGATGACTCTCACTGAGAATGCACGACGTCGGTTTTGCCCCGCCACCCCGGACGAAGCATGCAAGGTCAGCATGTTGAAACACACCATGTCCCCTGGTGACAGAGCCCATCCCAATATAGGGAAATCCTCGCGATGACTCTCAATATCCGGCAGTTCGTCGAGCGTACCTTCGGCAAACCATTTCGCCTGGCTGTCCATGAAAGATCGAGGCATCAACCAGGGTCCCTTGTGGGACCCGGCAATGAATTCGAGGGTTGATTCCCGTGGTACGGGGTCGACGGGAATCCAGAAGCTGACGGTATCTGCGCCGCTGATGTTGTAGTACGGCTGGTCCTGGTGCCAGGGGGTTCGCTGACGTGTATTGGGCTCCTTGACCAGTAAGTGGTCGTGATGCAGGCGCACCTGTTGGCTGTCCAGCAACGCGGCCGCAATGGGCGCGATGGCGGAGTTGAAGATGAAGTTGCGATAGTGCGCATTCGTTTGCCAGTTGCAGAAGTCTTCGAAGAACCACCCCGGGTCGTCAGGGTTGCTCGCCACTTTGGCACGAAGGCTGGGTTGGGCCAGGTTGTGCTCGATACCTTGGGTCAATTCGCTGATGAGCTGTGGCGTAAACGCGTTGCGGATACACACAGCGCCATCGTGCCGGAAAGCACGAACCGTTTCGTCGCTGACGGGTAAAGCGCTTGATTGAATGTGTTGGGCCATATCATTCATGGGTATGCCTCATTCGCCGTAAATATCGAAGTTGAAATACTGCTTCGCGATCAGGTCGTACTGGCCTGACTGGCGAATGCCGGCAATGGCTGCGTTGAGTTGCTCCCTGAGCTGTGTCTGGTTTTTCCGAACACCGATGGCGACGCCATCGCCAATAATGCTTTTGTCGGTGATGGGGTCGCCTGCAAAGCTAAAGTCCTGGCCTTGAGGCTTCTGCAGTAAACCGATGTCGGCTTGAACCGACGCCTGGAACGCAGCATCCAGGCGTCCATTGATGAGGTCTGAAAACACCTGGTCCTGGGTCTGATAGGAAAGGATATTGACGCCCTGGCGCCCCCATTGCGTCTTGGCGTAACTTTCATGCAACGAGCCTTGAACGACCCCGACCGACTTGCCTTCTAATGACTGCGGCGTCGGCAGCAGTCCCGAGTTCTTTCTCGCTACCAGCGAAGAGGGGGCGGTGTAGATTTTGTTGCTGAAGTCGACCTGCTGGCGACGCACTTCGGTGGCGCTGAATGCGGACAGGATGGCGTCGAATTTTCTGGCCTTCAAAGCCGGGATCATGCCGTCGAAACTCTGCTCCACCCAAATGCACTTGACCTGCAACTGGGCGCACAGGGCGTTGCCCAGGTCGATATCGAAACCGCTCAATGAACCATCCGGCTGTTTTGTCTCGAATGGCGGGTAGCTGGGGTCCACCCCGAATTTGATCACCGGCTGCGCTTGGGACAGCGGGGCCACGATCAATCCGAAGAGCAGGGCGGCGTAATGACGGTTAAGTAGCTGCATGATGACCTCGTTTTTATTGGTTTTAGCGGTTTGACAGGTCGTATCTCAAGCGTTCAGCGGCAGGAAAGCTTCGGTTAGCTTGACCCAGAAGCCCGCGCCCCGGATCAGGATGTCATCGTTGAAGTCGTAGCGCGGATCGTGAGCCATGCAGCTCTTCTCGCCATCGCCATTGCCGATAATCAGGTAACAACCGGGGCATTTCTGCAGGAAATAGGCAAAGTCTTCGCTGCCATTGAAGGGCACGATATCGTTCATGACTTCATCTTCATCTTCACCCAACCAGTCGACGGCCACCTGGCTGGCGAATTTGGTCATTTCGTGATCGTTGACCAGCAAGGGGTAATCGGCACTGTATTGGATTTCGGCGGTCGCGCCGAACGCCTCGGCCTGGGCGTGAATGAGCTTGCAGATCTGCTGCTCCAGGTGGTCCCTGACCGCATTGTTCAGCGAGCGTACGGAAATCAGCATGTGTGCGCTGTCCGGGATCACGTTGGAAACCTTGCCTGCATTGATTGATCCGACGGTGATCACGCTCATCTCTTGAGGCGAAACGTTGCGCGAGACAATGGTCTGCAAGGCCATGATGATACTGGCGCAGACCACCACCGGATCGACGCTCAAGTGCGGCATCGCGCCGTGACCACCTTTACCATGAATTGTTACGCTGACCTGATCGGCGGATGCCATGAAGGGGCCGGCCCGGAAGCCGAGTTTGCCGACAGGGTAACCGGGCATATTGTGTGCCGCGAACACCGCGTCGCAAGGGAACTGTTGCAGCACGCCCTCCTGGATCATGCGTCGGGCACCGGCCAGGCCTTCTTCGGCGGGCTGGAAAATCAGGCGCACAGTGCCGTTGAACGAGTGGCCATGGGCGAGGGCGTATGCGGCGGCGAGGAGCATCACCGTATGCCCGTCATGGCCACACGCGTGCATCTTGCCGGGTATGCGGCTGGCATAGGGCAGTCCGGTTTTTTCCAGAATCGGCAGGGCGTCCATGTCAGCCCTTATGCCGATCACCCGTGAGCTCGTACCCTTTTTCAGTGTGGCAATGATTCCGGTTTCAGCGATCCCGCGGTTCACCTCGTAACCCCATTCCAGCAGCCGTTGGGCGACCAGTTCGCTGGTCTCGACCTCCTGGTAACCCAGTTCAGGGTTGGCATGGATCTGGTGGCGCAGTTCGCGCATTTCCTGCTCAATTTCCTTTAACAGCGCGATGGAGTCTGTCATTGGCAGCGTTTTCCTTGATGACCAGTTGGAGGTACCTCTGGTACGGTCCTTTGTTGAGGATCGAAGCCCGGGCGGTATGGGTCCGAGAGTAGAGGGCCAGGGCAACTGCTGACAGACAATCGAAAGTGAACGCGACAACCCAAGGTTAACAGTGGCGGATACCATGAAGTTCTATCAACTCAATGCACTGGTTGCGGTGGCGGACGCCGGCAGCATCCGCGGTGCTGCCAAAAGCCTCGACACGTCTCCGGCGGCGGTCACCAAGGCCATCCAGAAGCTGGAGCAAGACAGCGCGACTCAACTGCTGATCCGTAATGCCACAGGGATTGTGTTTACTGAACTGGGCAAGAAGCTGTTGATTCAGGCGCGCCTGGTGGTGGCGCAAATGAGCAATGCGCAACAGGTATTGGCTGAAGAGAGTGGGGAGCTGACAGGAAGTTTGTCGGTTGCTGTCACGCCTTGGTTGGCGATGACCCTCATGCCCAAGGCGGTTGTACGTTTTCGCCAACTGTTCCCACAGGTGCAACTCGAATTGTACGAGGGGCTTTCATCTGTGGCGTGCCCAATGCTGCGTGAGGCGAAAGTCGATCTGTTTATAGGTCGTCTGGATACTCGTTTTTCCAGCACCGACCTGACCTATCAGCCGTTGTTCACGGCTGATTGTGCCGTAGTTGCTCGTCAGCAACACCCGTTGTCCGACTGCCACAGCATGGGGGAACTGGAATCAGCCGACTGGATACTGGCCTCACAGCAAGATGGCGCGATTTCGACTCAAGGTCATGTGCATTTCGCCCATTCGATCTCGATCATCATGAGCTTGCTGCGCGAAACAGACATGTTGAGCATCTTTCCCTGGCCGCTGGTGGAGATTTGCGCTCAACGCGAAGGTTTGTGCACCTTGCCGTTACGCGAATCGGTGGGCAGCGCTTCGGTAGGCGCCATCAGTCGTAGCGGGCAGCCCCTGAGGCTGGCTGCGGAGCGATTTCTGGAATGTTTGATCGAAACCATTCAGCGCGAGATGGGGCAGGCGCATTCGCCGTATCGGCGGATGTTGCAGACTGTGGATTTACTGGTTTGATTCAATCAATGCAGCCAATTGCGGGGGAACGAAAAGCCCGATTAGAGTAGATGCTGAAACTTGAGAGGATCGGCTTTACGATATCCAGATATCTCATTTAACATAATATACATTATGCGAATCGTCCTATACGGGGCTGGGGGGCTCTTGTCGAGATTTCTGAAATATGCGAAAAAACAGCTAAATATGAGGAAAGTCAAAAAATCAGACAGTTACGCAAAAACACTTGTGCTGGAGATCAAGACTGCGTCGACGTCTACTCGCTTAAATACGCGTGCGCTTCAACCCAACGTTAAGCGCCTCGACTACATGCATTGGACTTAACCCAGGGACTACTTCCATCTGACATTTTAGCTCTTCGTGGCCTCACGTGAGCATGCCTGTCGTCGGAGCCCGCAGATCTCAGAAGAAAACGCAGGAAATCGCCCTAGATTCGCGTGATCGTGCGTCGTATGCGAGTTCGTCTGTTCGTTTGATATAAAAGGTCTTTTTGGTAACAGCTTGTTCGTTTACGGCACTGCTTACGCCACAGGTCCACGTGCATGCACGTCGCTGTGTGAAATCTGCGGCGTTCCGCGTGGAGTTGGTACCCAGATTTCAAGGGCTGCCATGCGTGGTAAAGACAAACGCCGGCTGATTTATGCAGATGCTGCAGATTAGGCGGTGCCACCTTGCGATTGAAGCCTGTGGAGTTTTCCTCCCACCAAATACCCTGGAAGCTCGCCAGAATTTGGCTAGATGAAAAGCTCTGTAAAATGCTCGTCCGGTACCGTTGTTAACTACAATTTTGACTTGTTAACTACGGTGGTTAACAAGTCAAAAAACGAGTTTACGGGGTAATACTGAACCTGCGTGTTAACCCTTGATTCTCCTGGCGCGCCTGGGAATTTAAAGCTCCGTTCTGCTGCTCGAACTCCGGGGTTTGCTAGTCGAAATGCATACCTCTATTATCACTTGCGTTTCACGGTCAACAGCGACCGTAAGCATCGGGTTCGGTAGGCGTTTTCCCGCCTTATCTACCGATATAACGTCGAACTCAAACGTGCAAATTTCAACAGGCTTTTCCATTGCTTGGCACCCTGTTAGATTGGGTTGGAGCTCATCAGAACGTCATGAAACGTCATGTCTGACAAGTGATTTGTGCGTTTGAGCATAGTCTATGCACCACCGACCGCCAGAGTCACCTTAACAGTTTCTATATGGAGAACATCATGCAACTCAACTAAACATCTATTTAGTTGAGCTAAGTTTGGACTGGTTCTAATCGCATTAAAGCATTGTGCAACACCCAAAACCGCCCTCACCCTCCATATTCATCACTCAAATACCAAACGCCCGATGCGGTGCATCGGGCGTTTGGTTTAAACCGATGTAATACTAAATAATCAGCGCAGCGGCAGTCCCTTGGTTTCTGGCATGCGCAGATAGACAACTGCACTTATGGCACTGATCACCGCCAGGTAAATCCAGAACAGGTGTCCATAGCCCCAACCGGCCATCGCGGCCATGAGATATGGCGCGGTTCCACCAAACAACGTCACAGACAACGCGTACGGCAAAGCGATACCGGTCACGCGAACTTCAGCTGGAAATTGTTCCGCCATGGTTACTGCAGAGGCTGCACCGAAGCCTGTCATGATGACCATGGAGATGGTTTGCAGGATGGTCACTTCCGTCAGGCTGATGCCTGCATGCAACAGACCGAAGCTTGGCCACGCCCACAACACCGATGCGACGGCGAATGCAATCAGTACCGGCCGGCGACCGACACGGTCGGCAAGTTTCCCGGCAAAGGGCAGCAGTACCAGTGACACCCCTACCGAGATCACGCCTGCAAGCAATGTGTCACGGATCGACATACCGGTGATCAGGTGTACCTGCGAGGGATAGCTCACCATCCATACATAGTTCAGCAAATTGCCAGCCATGGCGATGCCGATCACTCGCATCGCATCTTTTCTGTGGCTGAAAAAAAGATCACGCAGAGGTCGTTTCTTCACGTTGCTCGCGGCGCGTGCCTTAAAGATTTCAGTCTCGCGCACCGACAGACGGATCCACAGTGCGATCAGTCCCATCAGGGCGGCAATGATAAAAGCAACGCGCCAACCCCAGTCGTTCAACGCAGCGTCACTGCCCAGTGATGCCAGACCAAAGCCCAGCAGGAACGAAACCATGGTCCCGGCATTGATCGCAAACCATTGCCAGGAGCCGGCGAATGCGCGGCGGTGTGCAGGTGCCGACTCGATCAGGAACGCCGAAGCGGAACCGAATTCACCTCCAGCGGAAAACCCTTGAACCAAGCGCGCGAAGACCAGAATGATCGGTGCGGCAATTCCAATGCTGTCGTAGTTGGGGCAAAGGCCGATGACCAGCGAGGCCAGCGACATCAGCAGGATAGAAAGCGTCAAACCTTTCTTGCGACCGTAGCGGTCGGCTACCTGGCCGAGAACCGCACCACCAATAGGCCGCATGATGAAGCCGACGGCAAAGATCGCCAACACCGACAGCAAGCTGGTAAGACCGTCCCCCGCCGGGAAGAACTGGCGGGCAAGAATGGAAGAAAACGTGGCGTATATAACCCAGTCGGTGTATTCGACGATGGTGCCAAGCGTTGCGGCGACAATGGCTTTTTTTTCGCCATGGGTCAGTTGTCGGCCTTGAGCATTCCCAGTGGCGCCTGATGCTGGCTGCGGCGTCAGTGCACTCATTAAACTATTGTCGTTATTCATTTCTACGGCTCCCGTGGGCGCTATTATTATTGACCTTTAGTCACGGCCTTGTTACGGGTTAATACTGCTATTTACACTTCCCCAAGTGAATCGAGTTTTACGCTCTATATCGTTGACTAAATCTCAATGCATAGGCGTCTATTGAATATTTCAGATGATTTGCAGTCGATTGACACTTGCTCAACTGCCCACCCCACAAAACTCAGTTGAGCAATATGAGGCCACTGGTTGTAATAGGTATTCGTAATGGAGTTTGAAATAAAAAAGACGAGCCTCACTGCAGTTTCAGAGGAGACACACAATGTTTGTAAAAGTTAACAGCTTCGTCAATGGCCGTTCCCTGGAGCCGGCTGACGGGCAGTATGTCGACAAGATCGATCCGCGCACCGGTGCCAAGATCAGTGAGGTCGCCAGCAGCGGGCCGAAGGATGTGGCTCTGGCAATCGAGTCGGCAGCCTCGGCGCTGCAAGGCTGGCGCGACATGCGCCCGGCCGAACGTGGGCGCATCCTCAATGAATTCGGGCGCATCATCCGTCAAAGCGAAAAAACGCTGGGCGCGCTGGAAAAGGCCGATACCGGTAAACCCGGCAGCGAGATGGCAGCGCTGATGGACCTGACCGCCCAGTACTTCGAGTTTTATGGTGGCATCGTCAACGTTATGGACGGGGATGTGATCAACCAAGGCCCTGACTATCACATCTATACACGCCGTGATCCCTTTGGCGTGATTGGCGTCATTCTGCCTTGGAACGCCCCGCTCCACCAGGCAGCGCGCGCTATTGCGCCAGCCCTCGCTACCGGCAATACCGTGGTGGCCAAACCCTCCGAACACACCTCTGCCTCGCTGGTGGAACTGGCGCGCATTGCCGTGCAAGCCGGAGTGCCTGCCGGCGTGTTCAACGTCATCGTGGGTAAAGGCAGCGTGATCGGCCCCGCCATGGCGCACAACCCGCATATCCGCAAGATTTCCTTTACCGGCGGCCTGCGTGCGGGGCAGGAATTGGGACACATCGCCGCTGAACGCATCCTGCCACTGACCCTTGAACTGGGCGGCAAGTCCGCCAACATCGTGTTCGACGACGCCGACCTCGATGCGGCCGCCAAAGGCTCGACCAAGGCATTTACTTGGAACAGCGGTCAATGGTGCGCGGCAGGCACGCGGTTGCTGGTCCAGGAGAACATCCATGACCGCTTCGTTGACAAGCTGGTTGCCGAGGTGGGTGCCCTGCGCGTCGGCCCGGAGGATGACTCGACGTCCGGGCCGATTACCACTCATGCGCAGTTCGAGAAGATCCAGAGCTACTTCGCCATCGCCGAACGCGAGGGGCTCAAACCTGCAATCGGCGGCAAGGTGGCCGTACACGCGGGCTATGAAGATGGCTGGTACATCGAGCCGACGGTATACACCGGTGTGACCAACGATATGACTCTGGCGCGCGAGGAGATCTTCGGGCCTATCGTCTGCGTCATTCCCTTCAAGGACGAAGCCGATGCGTTGCGGATCGCCAACGACAGCGAATTCGGCCTTGGTGCCGGCATCTGGAGCCGTGACATCGGCCGGGTCCATCGGGTTGCCGCGCAACTGGAGGCCGGTCGGATTGTCGTCAACGAGTACAGTGGCGGTTTCGTCCAGACGCCTTGCGGTGGTTTCAAGCAAAGTGGCTACGGTCGCGAGCAAGGCATCGACGCCCTCTCCCACTACACCCAACTCAAGTCCGTGATTATTCGCCTTTAAGTCCTTTTCACACAAAAAAAGGGCGTAGCCATTGGCTGTGCCCTTTTCGCTAACTGCTTACCAGATCGGCAGGGAGTAGCTGAGAATCAACCTGTTCTCGTCGATATCGCTGGCAAAGTTGCTGCGTGTGCTGGCGTTCTTCCATTTCAGGGCAAGGTTTTTCAACGCACCACTCTGAATGACGTACGCCAGTTCTGTGTCCCGTTCCCACTCCTTTCCAGCCTGAGTCCGGTTGCGCACACTCACCTCGTCGCCCGACAGGTAGCGGGTCATGAAGGTAAGGCCAGGAATGCCAAGCGCCGTGAAGTTGTAGTCGTAGCGCAGTTGCCAGGAACGCTCATCCTGATTGCCGAAATCATTGATTTGCACCAGGTTGATCAAATAAGCATCGGTGCCATAGAGGTTGGCGAAGCCGGTAGCGCCGCTCATACGTTGATACCCCAGGCCCACTGAATGTCCGATCGCGCTGTAGGTGAACATCGCGCCAAGGGCGGAGTTTTCGACGTTGCTGCCGCCCTCATCAAGGCTACGCGCCCAGCGGATATCGGACGTGAGCGATTGTCGCTCGGTAAGCGCCAGCTTGTGGTTTAACGTCAGGTAATGCTGCTGGTAGATGCCATCCAGAGCGCCGTAGTGGTAGGCCGTACTCAATGCCGGCGTCCAACGATAGGTCACCCCTGCGAAATCGAAGCGCTCACTGCTTGTCTTCCGGCCAAACTGGATATTGCGTGCAGCGGCGTTGGAAACCGTCATGGACTCATTGTCGGTTGAGTTGCGAAGATTGATGCGGTCGAATCGCCCGAGATCGAAGGTTGTATTGCTCAGGTCAGCACTGTTGAGCCAGGCACCCCGAAAAGTCTGTGGCAACAAGCGCGTGTCGTTGTACACCGCCACGGGCAGTTTTGGCATCAGGGTGCCGGCTTTCAACGTGCTTTGCGCCATGCGTATCTTGGCGGTCAGCCCAAGCTTGCTGTATTCATCCTGGACGCGGCCATCACGGTCGGTAACGAGCAGCCCTGTGCCGGTCCGTGATGGGCCCGAGTCCAACTTGATGCCGAGCATGCCCAATGCATCCAGGCCAACGCCGATCGCTCCGGGGGTAAAGCCGGATTCATAGCGCAGGACAAAACCTTGGGCCCACTCTTCTGCCTTGCTTTGCGCCACACCTGATTGGCGAAAGTCGCGATTGAAGTAGTAGTTGCGTAAATCCATGCTGGCTTTGCTATCGGTGATGAAGTCCGCATAAACCGGCGAATGCACAGTGCTGACTGCGCCGCACAATGCCAGTCCTGAGGCTCGTTGAATATGCTTGCTATGGCGCGTTCTAGCGATCTTCATAGATGGATCTCTTATTGTTGTCGGGAGCTGCAACACGACCAGATGGCGCGTGCGCGCCGATCGTAGAAATCGCAGACCCCGGACGACAATCGATTAAAACGAGCGCCCACCTTGAGCTTTTATCAATCGTTCACTTTATTGTTGGGATGCACCGGGCAATTAAATACACTCCGCGTCTTCGTTTTTTCCAATACAGTAACTTCCAACAACAAGAGATGACTTCCATGGACCGACTGCCGCCACTGAATGCCATCCGCGCGTTTGAGTCCGTAGCGCGTCATTTGAGCATCACCCATGCCGCCGATGAGTTGAATGTCACGCCGGGTGCGGTCAGTCGGCAGATTCGCGCGCTCGAAGAGTTTCTCGGACTCGACCTGTTTGTCCGGGGGCACCGGCAAATCACCTTGACCCATTCCGGCGAACAATATTTCCGTGCGGTGGCCAGGATGATCGAAGACTTGCGCGGCGCCACGAAGAAACTCATGTCGCCGCCCTTGCGTCGGCAAATCAAGGTGCGTGCCTACACCACGTTTGCCATGCAATGGTTGATACCCAGGCTGGCCAGCTTTCACGCCGAACATCCCAAGATCGAGGTGTTGCTGACCGCATCGCTTGAGCCGGTCGACTTTTACAAGGAAGACATCGATGCCGCGATCCGTCTTGGTTCTGGAGAATGGCCCAATTGCAATTGTTACGTGTTGAGCGACAACCGCCTTGCACCAGTCTGCAGCCCTTCGCTTTTGCAACACGGCCCGGGCCTGAACACACCCGCCGACATCGCGCAGTACACCATGCTGCATTCGATCGCCAGACCCGAGGACTGGCGCTACTGGCTGGAGGCAAGTGGTGTGAGCCGAGACGTCGATGCGCTTGCCGGCATGTCATATCAGAGTTCTTCGATGGTCTATGCCGCTGCAGCCGGTGGCCAGGGTATTGCCATGGCGCAGTTGTTCCTGGTCGAGAAAGAGCTGCGGGACGGCACCCTGATCAGGCCTTTCGAGCAAATCGTCGACATGGGCGTGTACACCTATTATCTGCTCACACCCAAGCACCGCGAAGAAAGCGATGACACGCGGGTTTTTCGCGAGTGGATCCTCGAACAGGCACGTTTGACCCGCGAAGGCGCTTGAGTTTTTGTCAACCAAAACGAGCCAATAACTCCTTTGTCGCAAGGTAATCGCCGCACCTAGGATGATGTCTTTCCAATAATAAGGACGACACGCCATGAGCCCACTTCCTGCGCATTTAGCCTCTGCATCGAACGAAACCATCGGTTTTATCGGGTTGGGCGCCATGGGTCAGAAAATGGCCCACCACCTGCTCGACAATGGGTATGTCCTGAGCCTCTACGACCCCAATCCGCAGGTATTGGCTCCCTTGCTCGCCCGCGGAGCGCACAACCATGGCAGCCCCCGCGATGTCGCCGATCACGCCCGGATCGTGCTGATTTGCGTGCCGACCCCGGATATCGTCGAACTCGTGGTGCTGGGCGACGATGGGATCATCCACGGTGAACAGGTGAAAATCCTGGTGGACCACTCGACCACCGGCCCGAGTATGGCCAGGCGTGTGGAGCAGGCGCTACGCGAACGCGGCATCCAGGCCTTGGACGCGCCCTTGGCTGGAGGCGTAGCAGGCGCACTCAATGGCACCCTTTCGGTGATGGTGGGGGGGGACAAGAGCGCTTATCAACAGTGCGAGCCGGTGTTCGCCTGTTTTGGCAAAAAAGTCGAACATATTGGCACAACGCCGGGCCTGGGCCAGACCTTGAAACTGGTCAACAACATGGTCGTTGGTGCAACCCTGGTGGCCACCAGCGAAGCGCTGCTGTTCGGGATCAAGTCCGGGCTCGAACCCGGACAAATGCTGGAAATGCTCAACGCAAGTACCGCGCGCAGTTTCAGCAGCGAGCACATACTGGCCGGTACCGTCCTGCAGCGCCAATTCGACTTCGGCTTTCGCCTGGACCTGATGCGCAAGGATGTACGGCTGTTCCTGGCCGAGGCGGAAAACATCGGCACACCGGCTTTCACCAGCGCCGTGGTCAAACAGTTCTTCGATCAGGCCATGAGCGAAGGCGACCCGGCGCGCGATATGACCCATGTGGTCAAGGTGCTCGAGAAAATGGCCGGAGCGACCATCGACGGGCATACATCCCCATAGCCTCACCCTCCTCTTTTTCCATGGATGCAAGCAAGTTACCGACGAAGGATTTTTCGATTCAATTCGTTCGATACGTGGAGACACTGTCATGCGTACTTGGTTGATTACCGGTTCATCCCGTGGTTTTGGTGCCTTGCTCACGCAGCGGGCGCTGGAGGCTGGCGACAACGTTATCGCCACCGCAAGAAAGCCGGCCGATGTGACGGCCAGGTTCGGCGAGCATCCGCGGTTGTTCGTGGCGAAACTGGACGTGACGCGCGAGAGCGATGCCCATGAAGCAATTGCGGAAGGTATCCAGCGCTTTGGCCGGATCGATATTCTGGTCAACAACGCAGGTTATGGCTTGCTGGGGGCGGTCGAGGAAGCAAGCACTACTGAGGTGCACAACATTTTCAGCACCAACGTCTTCGGTTTGCTTAACGTCACGCGGGCCGTGCTACCGCATATGCGCAAGCAGCGCTCGGGGCACATTATCAACTTTTCCTCTCTCGGTGGTTACCAGGCCTACGTCGGTTGGGGGGTTTATGGCGCGACCAAGTTCGCGGTCGAGGGCTTGACCGAAGCCTTGGCGCAGGAACTGGCGCCACTGGGTGTAAAGGCTACGGTGGTTGAACCGGGTTTTTTCCGCACCGACTTTCTCGATGAGCAGTCGCTTGTCACATCCCCCCTGGTGATCGCGGACTACGACGCCACTGTCGGTGCCATGCGCCGGTTTGCCGAAACGGCCAATCATGGTCAGCCCGGTGATCCCGAGAAGCTTGCAGGGGCCATCCTGGCATTGGTCGACGCGCCCAACCCACCCTTGCGTTTACCTTTGGGCAGTGACGCCATAGAACGGATTACACAAAAGAACGCGGCCGTTGCCTCTGAGCTGGAGCAGTGGCGTGAGTTGTCTTTGTCCACTGATTTCAAGGCGTAAAATAAACCAGGCGGGCCGCTAAGGCCCGCCTGCATCTACGTCACTCAATGAGCCCCTTTGCCCCTGTTGGTTTGATTTTTTCTCAATTCAACAGCGTTTTTATATCGTTTGTCGCCCATTGAGGCGTGCCCGAACATACCTCCAGACGTTCGCTATCGAGCGTCAATAAAAACAGGAGGTCACATGAACAGTCCGTCACCTATCTGGGCATCCACCACACCGCCCGGTCTTGCTGCCTCGCGACATCTTGGCACTGACGAAATCTTCTTTCCCGCGGTACCTGCCGATTCGCCCCTGGCCGATCAGTTCCAGGACACCACCCTGAGCGTGGAAGGCCGCGTGTACAGCTTCACCATCATGCACCCCAGCCCCAAGAGCGGGCTCAACCCCTTCGTTCTGGCCTACGTCGACCTGCCCGGTCCGGTCCGCCTGTTCGGCCGCCTCAATGGCAACAGCGGCCGTCCGTTCATTGGCGAAAAATGCCGTGTGATTGCCGACGAGACTTTTGGCTACGTATTCGAATCCCTGGAGGTACGTCCATGACCCAGATGCATGTAATGGGCGCCGCGATGACGCCATTTGGCCGCCACGTTGGTGTCATGGCACCGGAGCTTGCCCAGCGAGCGATTCTTGACGCGGTGGCCGACGCCGGCATTGCCTTGGCCGACATCCAGGCGGTTTATTGCGCCAATGTGTTGGGCGGGATGATTCTCGGCCAGGTGATCCTGCGTGACCTGGGCCTCAAGGGCATTCCGGTCTACAACATCGAAAACGCCTGCGCTAGCGGCGCCACGGCGGTCCACCTGGCTCGGCATGCACTGCTGGCCGGGCAATACGAGCGGGTACTGGTGTTTGGCATCGAGCAATTGACCGCGCTGGGCGGCGGTACCATCCCCATGCAGCGCAACGATCGCATGACCGACCTGTACGCAACCGCCGGTATGGTGCTGCCTGCGGTGTACGCCATGCGTGCCACTCGCTTTATCCATGAGCGCGATGCCAAACCAGCCGACCTCGCGGCTATCGCCGTGAAAAACCGCCACCATGGTACGCTCAATGAGTATGCGCAGCAGCGTACCGAAGTCACCCTGGAACAGGTGCTGAGTTCGCGGATGATCGCCGACCCGCTGACCTTGTTGCAGTGCTGCCCGTCGCAAGTCGACGGCGCTGCTGCAATGGTGCTCGGAACGCAGCCGGGACCACAGGCCAAAGCCGTCAAGGTGCTGGGGTCGATCGTTGTCTCGGGCATGCGAGAAACCGGAGATGACGACATTCTCGATGCCGAAATCACCGCGCGGGCGGCACGAATGGCCTATGAGCAAGCCGGCGTGGCGCCCACTGACATCGGCGTGGTCGAACTGCATGACGCCTTCACTATCGCCGAATTGCTCTATTACGAAGCCCTCGGTCTGGCGGCACCGGGCGAAGCAGTGTCGTTGTTGCACTCGGGTGCCACCGCCCTTGGCGGCCGCGTACCGGTCAACCCCAGCGGTGGCCTACTTGCCAAGGGCCATCCACTGGGCGCCACCGGCGTCGCACAAATGGTCGAGCTGACCTGGCAATTGCAGGGGCGTGCCGGCAGCCGCCAGGCCGGTACACCGAAGCTGGGCCTGGCGCAATGCACCGGTGGCGGTATTGCTGGCGTCGATCACGCCGCTTCTGCCGTCCACATTCTGGGAGTTTGAGATGAGCACTCGAAATTTCACTGCCACACAGGTCGCCGCGATCACCGGCGCCGCTCGCGGCATCGGCCTGGCTATCGCCGAACGACTGGCGCGCCAAGGCGTATTTGTCTATCTGTTGGACCGCGACGAAGCAGCACTCGCCGCAAGCGTTGAGGCCTTGACGGGGCATGGTTTGAAGGTCGCTGGCATTGCGCTGGACTTGACCGAAGGTGAGGCTGTCACTGCGGCGTTTGCACGGATCCACGAAGCCCACGGGTCGCTCGACTTTCTGGTTAATAACGCCGGTGTGGTCAGGGACAAGCGTTTCCTGAGCATGACCGAGCAGGACTGGGACCTGGTCGTCGATACCAACCTGCGTGCCCAATTTCTGTGCTGCAAGGCCGCTCTGCCGTTGATGCTGGAAAAAGGCTTCGGCCGTATCGTCAACATGTCCTCCAGGGCCTGGCTCGGCGGTTTCGGCCAGGCCAACTACTCGGCGGCCAAGGGCGGCGTGGTGAGCTTAACCCGCAGCCTGGCCATCGAGTTCGCCGCCAAGGGCATTACTGTCAACGCCATCGCGCCCGGCATTGTCGATACCCCGCTGTTCCAGAGCTTCGCTCCTGAGGTTCAGGCAAAACTCAAGGAAACCGTGCCGGTAAAACGCATTGGCACCCCCAATGACATCGCCAACGCCGTGGAGTTTTTCCTCGACCCAGACAGTTCCTATGTAACCGGACAAACCTTGTATGTCTGCGGCGGACGCAGTCTGTCGTCGGCCAGTGTCTGAGGTGAGCGCCATGTCAGTCTCAATGCAAATACAGGGTGCGATTGCACTGATCACCCTTGATCGCCCGCAGGCCTTGAATGCCCTAGACCTGGATTCGCTCCAGGCCCTTCGCGAACACCTGGTGTATGTGCGCGATAACCCCGCGTTGCGGGTCGCCGTCATCACCGGCGCCGGCGAGAGGGCGTTCTGCGTCGGCGCAGACCTTAAAAACACCCGTTCTTCGTCCGCCTCATATGCCCAGGCGCTGTTCCTGGCGAATGAATCTGCGGCGGATGCCGGACTGTACATCCGCTTGATGGACCTCACCGACCTCGACCTGCACAAGCCGTTGATTGCCGCTGTGAACGGTCACTGCCTGGGCGGTGGCCTGGAGCTTGCGCTGCAATGCGACCTGCGCATCGCCAGCAGCAGCGCCTCCTTCGGGCTGCCCGAGGCTGCCGTGGGCTCTATCCCCGCAGTCAGTGGTTTGCATCGACTGATGCGGGCGATACCGGCGGCCCCTGCCATGCAGATGGCCTTGACTGGGCAACGCATCGATGCACATCAGGCACTGAGTGTCGGGCTGATCTCCGAGCGGCTGGACAGCCACGAGGCATTGCTGGCGCGCGCCATGGAGCTCGCCGAACGTATTGCACAGCAGGCGCCCTTGGCCATACAGGCACTGCAAACCCTGTCACGCAGCACAGCGCACCTCAGCGACCGCGATGCCCAGCGTTTGACCGAGTTGTATTGGGGGGTACTGCGCGATACCGAAGATCGTATCGAGGGGCGTCAAGCCTTTGCCGAGAAACGTGTACCTCACTACAAGGGCCGCTAGATGGCCCGAGGAGCGATCATGCAATTGCACAATCCCTTTCTTCAGGGTCTGGGCGTCACGTTGGTCCGCTGGGTGCCGGGAGAGGCTGAATTCCAGTTGCACATCTCCGAGCAACATCTCAACCGCCAGGGCGCCTTGCACGGCGGGATGATCGCCACGTTGATGGACGCGGCTTGCGGCTATGCCGGCCTGCACACTGGCGAAGGCGAAGCAGAGATTCATGGACTCACCGCGATGTTGAACATTGCCTACCTGCAACCGGCATTCGAGGGGAGCGTTAGCGCATTGGGCCGGGTTCGCCGCGCCGGCAGGAGCCTCTACTTTGCCGAAGCCGAGCTGCTGTCCGACACCGGCGTACTTCTGGCCACCGCCCAAGGGACCTTCAAGAAACCCCGGGCGTCGATCCGCGGAGGTAATCATGTTACGTAACGCACTGGACGGCCTCACCGTCCTCGATTTCACCCAGATCGCCGCAGGCCCTACGGCGACCATGCTGCTGGCCGACATGGGGGCGCGGGTGATCAAGGTCGAACCCCGCGAAGGAGAGTTGGGGCGCACCCTAGGGCCGGCCTGGGTGGGCGAAGACAGCGCGCTTTACCACGCTTTCAACCGTGGCAAGCAATGCATCGGCCTGGACCTAAAGCATCCCGACAGCATCGAGGTCATCAAACGGCTGGTACTGCAAGCCGACGTGCTGATCGAAAGCATGCGCCCGGGCGTGATGACCCGGCTGGGCCTGGGTTATGAAACCCTGGCCGCGCTCAAGCCTGACCTGATCTATTGCTCAATCTCGGCCTACGGCCAGGAAGGTCCCTATTCGGACAGGGCGGGTGTCGACGGGATTCTACAAGCGGATTCCGGACTGATGAGCCTGATTGGCACGCCAGGCTCGGCCCCCTGCAAAGTGCAGGCTCCAGTGGTGGACGTAGTCACCGGCTACATGGCCTGCATGGCCGTATTGGCCAAGCTACACGCCCGTCAGCACGATGGGCTGGGCGGCCATCTGGATGTCAGCCTGATGAACTCGGCGCTGGCACTGCAACAGTCGTCCATCACCAGTTATCTGAGCGATGGTAAGTTGCCGACTCGCATCGGCAGCGGCGCACCCTACTCGGCTCCCAACGAAGCCTTCCAGACCGAGGATGGCTGGCTGATGGTTGCGGCCTACAACGGCAACCGCTGGCCGACATTGTGCAAGGTGCTGAACCACGAAGAATGGATTACCGACCCACGCTACGTCAGCTCCGCGCAACGGGTCATCCACCGCGCCGAAATGTGCGCAGCATTGACGGACGTGTTCATGAGCAAGCCAACGGCTCATTGGCTGCAGGTATTGCATGAAGCGGACATTCTCTGCTCGAAGGTGGCCGACTACAGCGATCTGATGAAGCATCCGCAGCTCGCCAGCAATGGCATGCTGGTTGAGCTCAACCATCCTGTACATGGCGCCGTGCGCGTCCCGGGGTTTCCCATCAACAGCGTTCAGGCTGCGCAAACGCCCTATGCGCCAGCCCCGCAAAACGGTGAACATTCTCGCTCGGTGCTGCGCGACTTTGCGTTTTCCGAAGCGCAGATCGCCGCGCTGGAGGCATCGCAGGCGTTGCACTGTAGCGAACCCCTCTGATCGCCAGTGGCTAAACCCCGGGCCCTTTCTTCGCGATGCGCTGAAAGGGCCCGGGGGTTTTCTTTTCTGCAAAACACTCCGTTATTGAAACTCGCTGCACATGTCGCGGGCTTCTTCACGGTTTACGATGCATCATGGCCGACCGCCACAAGTACTGCTCGGAAAGCTGGGCCTGGATGGCCATGATCGCAGGATCCGCTTGATCAACTCAGTACTCGTCGAAGCAGGATTTCGGGTCATGATGCTGCCACTGTTTCAGAGCCCCACTGAATTGCTGGCGTCCAAGGACGGCGCCGGGCCGATCGAACTGATCGGGTTTTCCAGCTTGGCGGGCATGCACAACGAAATACTCTACGATCTGCTCGAACATCTGTGTCGGCGGCGCATCGACGTCCCCGTGGTGCTGAGCGGGATCATTGCGCAATCGGGACATCGCCTCACTCACTAAGCAGGGTGTCAGTGCCGTCTTCGGTTCAGGGGTCGATGTGCTGCCTAACCGTTGATGAGCCTTGTCGAGCAACAATCAGTTCAAGCCAGCGAACCGAATGCGAAAAGGATCAACGACGCCGAAACAACGGCCGCGGCTCAATCACCGAACGCCCATACAGCACGCTCATACCAGCCAGTCCTTTAAGGGCATCTTCAGAGGATTTGTCTTCACGCACGGCAAAGCTGGTGAAACCGCACTGGCGCATGTGGCTGAGCTGATCGCGCAGCACATCGCCGATTGCGCGCAACTCGCCCTCCCAGCCCAGCCTCGTGCGCAGCAGATACGCCTGGCTGTAGCCGCGTCCGTCGCGAAAGCTGGGGAAATCCAGGGCGATAAGCGGCAATACATCCAGCCACATTTCAAGGCTTTCCAAATCGTCATCGGGGCCAAGCCAAACGCCATCCACACTGATTGCCTGCAGCGTGCCCTTCTCCTGTCTCTGGCGCCAACGCGCGAGTGGCAGGATCAGCGGGCCGGCCGGGAGTTCGCCATCGATGTCGCGGATCAGGGTCCACTGGTCATCCAGAACATGGCGAGCACCGCCTTCGCACAACATCAGCAAGTTGTTCATGCCACGGCCTCCGCGTATTTTGGGTAAACCCGTTCCTTGAACGGCTCGATACCGATGCGGGAGAACGTATCGATGAAGTTTTCATCGACTTCGCGATAGTCGACGAAGGTGTCGACGATGCGCTCGATAACATCCGGTATTTGCTCGGCGCTGAACGACGGACCGATCACTTTGCCCAATGCCGCAGCTTTGCCCTGCGCGCCACCCAGAGTGATCTGGTACCACTCCATGCCGTTTTTATCGACCCCAAGGATGCCTATATTGCCGATGTGGTGATGACCGCAAGCATTCATGCAGCCCGAAATATTCAAGCTGAAATCACCCAGATCATGCAGGAAGTCCAGGTCATTGAACCGCGCCTGGATCGCAGCGGTAATGGGTAGCGAGCGAGCATTGGCCAAGGCGCAAAAATCGCCACCGGGGCAGGCAATGATGTCAGTCAACAAGCCAGCATTGGCCACCCCCAGCCCGTGATCGCAGGCCAGCATCCACAACGCGAGCAAATCGCTTTTGCGCACGTCCGGTAAAATCAGGTTCTGCTCATGAGCGATACGTATCTCACCGAAACCGAAAAGCTCCGACCAGCCAGCTACTGCCTCCATCTGTACTGCTGTCAAGTCACCAGGTGGAGTATCCGCACCGGGTTTTGTCGACAGTACGACACTCACGTAGCCGGGGACTTTATGCGCCTGGGTATTACGCGAGACCCACCGTGCAAAGTTAGGAAAAGCCATAAGCTCACTGCCAAAACTCAGCGTGGTATCACTCAGGGATTGATACGCGGGCGCGACAAAAGCACGGGCAACACGTTGGTATTCGACTTCGGTCAGTTGCGCCGGACCATCTTTGATTTGCTGCCATTCCTGTTCGACTTCAGCAGCGAAAGCTTCGATGCCCAGCGACTTGACCAGGATCTTGATTCGGGCCTTGTACTTGTTGTCACGCCGTCCGTGGCGGTTGTAGACCCGCAGTACCGCTTCGACATAAGACAGCAAATGCTCCCAGGGCAGGTCTTCCCGAATCTGCTGCGACAAGATCGGAGTTCGTCCCAATCCACCGCCGACCATTACCCGCAAGCGCATAAGGCCTGCTTCGTCGGCATACAGGTACAGGCCGATGTCGTGCATCATGATCGCCGCACGATCCTGTTTTGCAGAACAGATGGCAATCTTAAATTTGCGCGGCAGATATAGAAACTCCGGGTTAATCGTTGACCACTGGCGCAGGATTTCTGCCAAAGGTCGAGGATCCATCAATTCATCGGCGGCGACGCCGGCAAAGGCTTCGGTGGTGATATTGCGCACGCAATTACCTGAGGTCTGGATAGCATGCATATCCACTTCCGCCAGATGCTGCAGAATCTCAGGCACCTGATGCAGCTCGATCCAGTTGTACTGCAGGTTTTGCCGGGTGGTGAAATGCCCGTAGCCACGATCATAGTCGCGAGCGATTCGCGCCAGAGTGCGCAACTGCCGCGCCGACAAAGTACCGTAGGGAATTGCGACCCGTAGCATATAGGCATGCTTCTGCATATACAGACCATTCTGCAGACGCAGCGGCAGAAACTCTTCTTCGCTCAACTCGCCCGCCTGATAGCGTTCGACCTGATCGCGAAACTGTTCTACGCGCTCCTGCACCAGTGCACGGTCGTAGTCGTCGTATTGATACATGCTCGGGTCCTCATCAGTGTTTGCCCTCTGACACGGGGCAACTTCGATGGGGCCAATATGCGCTTGCGCTGATACTCATTACAGAATCAGGTCATGCATAAAAAACCGGATCAGATCTGGCGCAATCCATCCGGTACTCGTGGCATATCTGATATTGTTTTTTTAAAGTTTGGTGTGTCTGTTTTGACGCGGAGCAACCGCCACATCCCCCTCCAATACTCAAATCAATATGAGATGGCCTTTAATTGCTTACCTGATGCCATCAATGAACCGTGCACTCCCGTAGATATACGAAAATTCGTAATCCCAGGCCGTCCAGGCGGTGATGAGTTTCCTCGTTTCATGCGTTGAAAACTGAGTCGTTACACAGTAAAGGATGTGCATTTTTACGGATGGCGTCCGCACTTTTTCTGGCTAGCGAGCGGGCACGTCTTGCGACAAAAATGGGGTGTCGAATGCCCGATCACTCTTTTTATGCCCTTCGAGTATGTCAGTGACAGACCAGCACCCAAAACCAACAGTGGCTGTTTCCGTTTTTTTGGCCATCGCACAGATTATGGTCTGGGGTGGTTCATTCTTTTTAATGGCGATGCTGGCAGGGCCGGTGGTCAAGGACACGGGCTGGTCGCAGCAATGGGTGTACGGTTCACTTTCGCTAGGGATTCTGATCTCAGGGCTGCTGGCGCCGATGGTCGGCCGCGGGGTCGCCAGGACCGGTGGTCGCCTGATCCTCGCAAGCAGTGGCCTCATCATCGCGCTGGGCCTGGTCTTGCTCGCCAGCGCACCCAACCTGCCCTGTTTTGTTCTGGCCTGGGTGGTGATCGGTGTCGGAATGGCTGTCGGACTCTACGACCCTTTGTTTGCCGCTCTGGGACAACTCTATGGAGACAACGCTCGCAGCGCGATCACCCGTATCACGCTGATTTCGGGGTTCTGTACCACCATAGTCTGGCCGCTGATTGCCATCCTCATCGAGCGCTTCGGCTGGCGTGAAACCTGTTTGGTGTACAGCACCGGACTTGCGCTGCTAGTACTGCCGATCTACCTGTGTGTGTTTCCCAAACACGTCCCCGCAACACAAACAACAACGGCTCACCCACGCATCGAACAAGCTCTATCGAACGTGGCGCAAGAAAGGATGTTCAAGCTACTGACGGCGGGTTTCATCCTGGCCTCCGTGATCATGACCGCGATTTCGGTACAACTGATCGCCGTGCTACAAGCGCAAGGCATCTCGCTCGCTGCAGCCCTGGGTATTGCCGCACTGCTCGGACCCAGCCAAGTGGGTGCCCGCGCTATCGATATATTTATCGGCAGGCAAACTCACCCGATCTGGAGCGCGTTAGGCTCTTCGGTTCTCGTCGCGCTTGGTCTGGGGTGCGTGATCCTGTCACCCAGGATGGCAGCATTGGGCATCGTGCTTTACGGCGCTGGCAGTGGCATTCGTTCCATCGTTCGCGGCACCTTGCCCCTGGCGCTGTTCGGTACACGTATCTACCCGATCATACTGGGCCGAATTGCTCGTCCCACATTGATTGCGCAAGCATTGACACCTTTGGCTGGGGGGTACTTGCAGGAGCGCTACGGCGCAACGGTAACCATGATGGTCCTCGGTGGCCTCGCGCTAATCAATGTCGTTCTCGTGCTGATGTTGTTGATTGAGGTTCGCAAAGTGCCGAAGTCGAACGAAACCAGCGCTGCGAATACAGCGCCTGATTGACGGGTGGCGTGGTCCATGGGGTTGTCCGCTTCGCAACCCATGAACCTTGATGGCCCACTCATGGGAAGCGCGATCATCATCCCGCTTATATGCCTTGGCCTCCGGACACTTCAATCCGCTGAGCGTTGACCCAGCGATTGTCCTCAGACAACAAACTCGCGATCATCGGTCCAATATCGTCCGGTAGCCCGGTGCGGCCGAGCGCGGTCATATCCGCGAACAATTTGTTGACCTCAGAATTGTCGCGGACGGCGCCGCCGCCAAAGTCAGTTTCGATTGCGCCCGGCGCCACAGTGTTGACCGCAATACCTCGGCCACCCAGTTCCTTGGCCATGTACACGGAAAGTATCTCGACCGCCCCCTTGACTGCTGCATAAGCGGCATAGCCAGGAAAGGAAACCCGCGTCAACCCGGAGGATAGGTTAATGATACGGCCGCCATTGGCGATCAATGGCAGCAGCGTCTGAGTCAAAAAGAAAACACCCTTGAAATGGACGTTGACCAGCCCGTCGAACTGCTCCTCAGTGGTCTGTTCGATCAGAGCGTAATCACCGTGACCGGCGTTATTCACCAAATGATCGAATGTTTCGCGCTGCCAGATCTCGCGTAATGCCTTCTGAAGCTGCCCAGCGAATGGCGCGAAACCAGCAATTTTTCCGGTATCGAGTTGCAAGGCGATCGCCTTGCGCCCCAAGGCGTTGATTTCTGCGACGACAGCCTCAGCGTCTTCACCACGGCTCTGATAAGTAACAATGACGTCACTGCCGTGGCGAGCGATGCTCAGTGCAGTGCTTCGGCCGAGCCCCCGGCTTGCACCGGTAACGATAGCAATCTTGGTCATGATGGATCCTCATCGTGCATTGATTAGCATGCAAAACGGAACAACGTTGGCCTAGCGATTATCCTCATGAATGGAGGCTGGATGCTGGCACATCGCATCTACCTCAATTGCCATGTAGGGATGTAGCGGTAATTGCATCAACAGGTCGTGCAATTCCTGAACGCTGTCGACGTCAAAGACGCTGTAATTGGCGTAGTGCCCGGCGATGCGCCATAGGTGGCGCCACTTCCCTTGCTGCTGCAGACGCTGCGCCAAGGCCACCTCATCGGCCTTGAGCTGGGCGGCGAGTGCTGGGTTCATGTCGACTGGCAAATTCACGGTCATTTTCACATGGAACAGCATGATGCTCTCCTCAGGTTTGATGAACGGTAGTGGCTAGCTGCTTTCTTCCTTTAGAACGCTGTTTGACTCACACTAGCGCTGGCCATCAAGTGAACGCACGACCGCGTCGCACGATATCAGTCGATGGGCGTCCCCCAGTTCTTGCGCATGTTGCTGGCCCCAATCCTGGAGCGACGAAATCAGAGGTTCAAGACTCAATCCCAATGGCGTCAATGAGTAATCGACGCGTTGCGGCTCTTCAAGAGAAGTTTTTCGCCAAACAATACCGTGTTCTTCTAGCGCCTTGAGCTGCTGGATCAGGACTTTCTGCGAGATGCCGCTAATTTGAGCCTCTATCTCACACGTTCGCTTGGGACCCTCCAGCAATACATGGATGATGACTGCTTTCCAGCGTCCTGAAATGATTCCAAGGGTTCGTTCGATGGGTAGCCGGGGAAGCAATTTTGTAAGGGTCATAGGGCGATTTAATCTTGCATACCAAAGGGTGTGTAGATAGGAGAATAAGCTCTAACTAATCTGGTTCTCCAGTCCACTTTGGAGATAATTCAGATGTCCTCCTTGTTCAAGGCCTATGCACTAGGCACCCGCAAGCTGCAAAACCGCATCGTCATGGCCCCGATGACCAGATCACGCACCTCCACCGGGGACGTCCCCAATGCGCTTATGGCGGCCTATTATGCGCAACGAGTGAGTGCTGGCCTGATCATTACGGAAGCTACCGATGTGTCGGCGTATAGCAAGGGTTACGCTTGCACCCCAGGCATTTATACAGCGGAGCAGACTCAAGGTTGGCGCCTGGTAACCGACCGAGTCCATCTCCACGGCGGTACGATTTTTCTGCAAATCTGGCACGTCGGCAGAATGGCCCACCACACAATGCTACCTAACGGAGAGGCACCGCGTGGTGCGACCGATGAGCGGGCAGCACAATCCGATGTATTTATCTACGACAGCACAGGTACTGCGGTTTTCGTTCCCGCGGATACTCCGCGCAAGATTGAGACCGACGAGGTCGCAGGACTGCTCGATGAGTTCACGCTCGCCTTCAGAAATGCGAAAGCTGCCGAGTTTGATGGTGTGGAAATTCACGGCGCCAATGGTTATCTGTTCGATCAGTTCATGAACTCGAGCCTAAACACGCGTACTGATCAATTCGGGGGGCAGACACCCCAAACGCGAACGCGTCTGCTGCTGGATGTGGTCGACATTGCGATTCAGGAACTAGGGGCCGATAAGGTCGGCGTTCGTGTCTCCCCATTCGGAAAATTCAATAGCATGCCCTCTGATCCATTCGCAGAAGAAACTTTGCTTTACCTGTGCAGCGAGTTGAATCGCCGTGAAATTGCCTATCTGCATGTCGTCTACCAACCGTTACCAGCAGGCAACACTGTGGACAGCGAGTTCAACGAAAATAATCTCAGTGACGACTTAGTGCGCGAGGTCCGTAACGCCTTTCAGGGAACATTGATCTGGTGTGGAGGATTTGACCAACAAGCGGCTCAGGCGGCAATGGATGACGGTTGGGCAGACCTGATAGCTTTCGGCAGACCTTTCATTGCCAATCCTGACTTGGTGGATCGTTTGAGAAACAATTGGCCGCTTGCTGAGGCTCCTCATTCCACCTTCTATACACGCGACGGTGAGAAGGGCTATACCGACTTTCCATATTTCGAATAAGACGTTACGCGTCCGCCAAATCACACCTTGCGTGAATAACCGAGCAATCTCTCAGCCAATGAACGTCGCTGCAAGACAATGAAGACCAAAAGCGGTTTCACACATTCTGGGTTCAGGGTGAACAAACACTGAATACTTTCAATGCTGGAATTTTTTTGGATTGGCTGCGAAATCGGTAGTAGAAAGTAAGGCTCATAGAGCTGTTGGGGCCGCATCAGTGATCCCAGCAGCCACTTACCGACTATCCATTGGCATGATAGAGATGCCTTGAGCGAGATGACGGCGCACTTGTCGCATAGATGTCCGCTTAAAAAGGCTAGAGATAGTGTCCTCTTTGCAAAGCAGGTAGAGACCACAGCTTTTGCATCCACGGGGGATTCTAGGGAGCTTGGGCACGGTAACGAGCAAAGGTATAAATCACTGCTTTGGTTCAGTCGGTGTTAGATCACAGAGATTCAGGCGCTTGCGATCAGCGATAACAGATTCGGCTCAACAAAGGACTTCTTTTGCACCGCTTGGACTCCATTCTTGATCGAGACGATTTCGGCCATCAGCGACAAGGCTATTTCCGGCGGAGTATGACTACCAATATGTAAACCAACAGGCCCATACAATCGAGCAATTTCGTCCTCCGCCAACCCAAGCAACAGGAGGTTTTCTCGACGTTTGAGTGTGTTAACTCGAGAGCCAAGCGCGCCGATATAGAAAGCATCGGACTTCAGTGCGGTCAATAGTGCCATGTCATCCAACCTTGGATCATGGGTGAGCGCGACGATGGCAGTATGCGCATCAGGGACGATCGCTTGCACGGCATCGTCGGGCATTCCTGGAACAAAGCGGGCTCCTTCGTCCTCCCAGCCATAGGCGAACTCTTCTCGCGGATCGCAGATAAGGACGTCGAAATCCAGCATTCGAGCCATAGACGCCACGTAGCGGGACAGTTGTCCAGCGCCAATCAACAGCAGACGCCAGCGCGGCCCATAAACAGTCTTCAGTCGTTTTCCGTCGAACTCAAGGAGATCATCGCACGTCGCAGCACCCAGTTTCGACTGACCTGTGCTTAACGACAGTTCACGACTCACAATTTCGTGGTTTTCGCAGCATGCCAACAGTTCTTCGACCCAGGACGAATCAGTTATCCGTTCTTCGGTTAACCGTAACGTGCCTCCGCAGGGCAGTCCAAAACGGGCCGCTTCTTCTCTGCTCAATCCGTAGGTGATCAGTTGTACGGGAAGATTGAGCACATCTTGATCCCGTTCTGACTGACGACGAGCGATCAGATCATCTTCAATGCACCCTCCCGACACTGACCCGATCACCATGCCATCTTCGCGCAAGGCTAACATCGCGCCTGGTGGACGGGGTGCACTTCCCCATGTCTGGATGACCGTATAGAGCCAGACAAGATGTCCGTCGCGGCGCCATTGCAGGACGTTTTTCAAGACGTTGAGATCGACGCTGTCCATGGGGCCTCCGGACATACTTGAAGGATAGAGACTTAATTCAGGGTGGGAATGTGGCTGAAAACCCACGCTGAGCAGCCAGAAAAAACACTCACTACTGCATCACAGCAGCGGGTAGTTTTGCCGCTATTGCGGGCAGTCAAACACTGGTGCTTGCGGTATGCCCCAACGCGGCCAACACTTTGGCCTCGGTGAAAGGTATTGACCGCAGACGCACTCCCGTGGCGTCGAATACCGCGTTACCGACCGCCGCACACACCACGGCCGCGGCAATTTCACCTACGCCCAGCGGAGGTTCCGTGGGACGTTCGATCAACTCAATTTCGATCTCCGGAACTTCCGGGAAGGTGAGGATCGGATAGGACGCCCAGTCGCGGCTGGTCACGGTCGCCTGATCGAACTTGAGTTCTTCGCGCAAGGTCCGGCTGAGGGTTTGCACGATGCAGCCTTCGATCTGGTTGCGGGTCCCGTCGGGATTGATGACAAGCCCACAGTCATGAGTGACGTAGAACTTGCGCGCAAGGATCTTGCCGGTTTTTCGGTTTACCTCAACGTCCGCCACCATGGCCACGTAAGTTTTCGACAAGTCGTATTTGACGTAGGCCAGTCCCCTCCCCCTTACCGTCTCGTCGGTACCGGCCGGGCGAGGATAAGCCCCTGCCTGCCACTTCGAGATCGTTGCCAGCCGTTGCAACACCTCGGCACCACGCAAGTCGGTGGGATCGATGCTTTCGAGGCGGATCGTCATCGGATCAATTCCTTCAACTGCTGCAATTTCGTCAAGAAAACTTTCGTTGGCAAAAGTGTTCTGCATCCGCCCCGGGGAGCGAATCCATGCAGGACGAAACGGCGTATTGGCCAAGCGATGACCTTGAGTGAGAATATTGGCAAACCGATAAGGAATGCCTGAATTACCCATCACGCCGCCCGGCGAGATGAAGTCTTCATGGGGCATGCCGCTCAGGTCGGCGGCGATCAGCGCCACCGTACCCGGTTTGCCATCCGGCACAAAGAAGTCGCTTTGCCATGCGATCAAATGGTTGTCAGCGTCGAAACCGGCCTGCATATCGATGAGCGTCGGAGGCCCCTTCGGGTCCCACCCGTGTTCATCGGCACGCATCCATTGCACGCGCACCGGCTTGTTCATGATCTTCGCCAACAAAGCTGCATCTGCCGCTGCGTCCTCATTACCGTTGCGGCCATAACAACCGGCGCCCTCCAGGTAAATCGCGCGTACGTTTTTTGGATCAAGCTTGAACATCACCGCCAACTGCCGACGCAAGGCGTGGGTGCCCTGGGATGCAGTCCAGCAGGTCAGATCACCGTCCTTGAACTGAGCGATGGCACACGATGGGCCGATGGAGCCATGGGTATGAATGGCGAAGTCGTAGGTGGATTTCAACGTGCGATGTGCGCTGCCCAAAGCCGCACCGGTATCGCCCAACTTGCTGGAGACTTCGGTATTCGTCACGGGTGTAGCACGCACATGCTCCCAAAGCTTTTCCTGCTCAGGCAGTCCCGTCCAGTTCGTCCACGAAGCGCTGAGGGTTCTCATCGCCTGGATCACTGACCATTCCGTCTTGCCCACCACTGCCAGGAAGTTTCCTTCGCGCACGACTTTCAATAGACCAGGAATGTCCTTGACCGACGCCTCATCAACGCTGACTAGCGTTGCCCCCATCGCTGGTGGCCGAATGACCCGGGCATGGAGCATCTCCGGCACCTTGAAATCCTGCATGTAGGTAAAGTCGCCGGTGACTTTTGGTGGAATATCACGACGCGCCGCGGACTTACCGATGCTCCGGTATTGCGTGGCATCTTTGAGCACCACTGTCGTCGCGATGGGCAAGTTCAACTGATCGCCGCCAACCAGTTCGCCATAGCTGAGGCCAGGTGCCCCAGGTGCGGTGGAGATCACGCCGTTAGTGACTTGCAAGCGATCAATTCCGACCTTTAAGCGCACGGCGGCTTTAGCTATCAATGCCTGACGGGCAGTCGCCGCAGCCTGGCGAATCTGCAACCCGCCATTGGTGATCGACATGCTGCCGTATGTGGTGCCTTGATCCGGGGTCAATGCTGTATCACCCTGGACGATCGTGATCCGTTCAATTGCTACATCGAGTTCTTCGGCGGCCATTTGCGCCAGCGCGGTCTCAACCCCGGTACCCAGATCAACTTTGCCGGAGAACACCGTGACCTGACCGGTTTTATCGATAGCTAGAAAAGCGTCGACTTGATCGATGTCGACGCTTTTCTCCTGAGTACCTGTTTGAGCAAGCAACTGAGCGGCTTGAGGTAGCAGGCTGAAGCCGACCACAACCGCCCCACCCTTGAGAAACCCTCGTCGACTGCTTGAGATATCAAACATGTTGGCCTCCCTGCATCGATTCGGAGGCGCGTTTTACCGCGCGCAAGATCCGCACATGAGTGCCGCACTTGCATAAGTTATTGGCCAGTTCCTGGCGGATTTGCTCGTCGCTCGGTGTCGGGTTGCGATGCAGCAACGCCGCCGACTGCATGATCATGCCGTTGATGCAGTAGCCGCACTGCACTGCTTGTTCATCGATGAACGCTTGTTGCAGAGGATGCAAGGTGTCGCCTTCGGCCAAACCTTCAAGCGTGGTGACGCTAGAACCTACTACGGCGGATACGGGCATCAGGCAAGACCGCAACGCCTCTCCATTGAGCAATACCGTGCAAGCACCACACTGGCCCAAGCCACAGCCGAACTTGGGACCATGAAATCCAAGCTCATCGCGAAGAGCATATAGGAGTGGCATATTTGGATCATCAACTTCGACTGTAACTGTTTTTTGATTCACAACCAGCGATAGTGACTGACTCATGGTGCTCGCCTCTCTGCAAGAAAATGCCTGGTGACGTGCGCTCAATATACGCCTCACCCACCCAACTGTTCACAACTTGTGTTTCAGCTGAAACCGATTAAGTTGCGATGATTTGTTCATTTGACCTCCTGTTGTATCCGCCAGCAGCAGATCGTTTCAGGAATGGTCGTACATCAAGCGTGACCGCTCAAACGATATGAAGAAAGGAGTCAGTTGACAAAATATCAACTCAATACTGAGGCGGATGAAAAAAGGCAGGAGTTGCCTCGCGCCTTTTTTTGTGGGAATAAACATCACTGGATCAAGCGATCCTCGCAGACTTTGCCAAGCCGGCCAGCGCCAGCAGAGCACTGCTGGCAATAAAACCGGCCAAGGCAGTCACTCCCATTTCCAAACCGAAAAATTCAATGAGATAACCCGTGGCCACTGGAATGATGCCGGCTGGTATGTAACCGCCGATATTGAATATCGCATTCGCCTCAGCTCGGCGATTGGCCGACACATTATCGGCAATCAGCGTCAACCCGCCCAATTGCCCCAGACCTTGACCCGCTCCGGCAAACAAAGCGCCTACCAGAAGCCACGCCGCAGAGCCAAAGTGCAGTGCAAACCACAGACCCAGCATGCTTAAAATCGTCGAGAGGCCGCTGAGCAAAAACATTTTTTTAACGCCGAATGGCTTCATCGCAAATTGCACGAGCACCGCGGTAAGAAACATGAAAAACGCCATCACACCACTCAGGAGGGGTTGATTGGTATGTAAAAATGTCGCGAGCATCTTCGGTCCCAACGAAAGCACAAAAGACGTAGCTGTGATCCCGGGCCCGAAAAAGGTCACTCCCAGCAAGACAATGCCGATGCTCTGCTTTGGTATAGAGGGAAGCTTGGGACGGAACGTTCCGGTACCCAACTTCCGATGGGGTTGGCGAAGAACGGCGATCAGCGCGAGCAACAACAGCAGGATTTCAGTGCTGAAGACCAGGCGAATCGGATCCGCGCAGTAGTGGGCTATTACCCCCGCTAACAAAGGTCCCGAGCCCGCACCCGCGACCATGGCAACAGAGGCCATTAACGACGCGAAATGCTTACGATGGGACGAGGTCTGTTCAACTACATTGGCCATACCCGCAGAGACGACAATACCCACTGATACGCCTGTCAGGAAGCGCGCAAGCATCAGGACGAAGACGCTTTGAGCCGCCTCAAATAACACTGCGGCTGCGATGGCTATCACAATGCATGGCAGCAACATTGCTTTGCGCCCATAGTGATCCGAAAGTTGCCCAGCAACAATTAACGTCATTAACAACCCGAGAATGTAACATCCGAAAATAACAGTCAGTATTCCCGAAGCAAATCCTAATTCATCCTGCCATATTCCATATAACGGTGTTGCAGCATTGGAAAGTATAAATATTGCCGTGATTACCCAGGCGGCCCGCATGACGCCCAGTGTGTTGTCAGCTTTCACTTCGATATTCATCGTTAACACTCCGCATAAATTCCCGTAGTGGAGGGAGCATAAACAGTGCTCTTTGACTTACATATGCCCACGCGCGCGGAGTTCATGTGCAAATTTTCACAAGCGTGAGCGTTGAGGTTGATAACGAACCTCAGCGAGGCCAAGCGAGTGGATCTACTAAATGATTTCCCAAAGAAAAACCCCGGCAATAATGTCGCGGTTGTGGTTTCAGATGCTTATCCCCGCTCTTTTCCAGGCTCTTTTTCGTTCCGTAATCCACTGACGATTGGTTTTTTCTCAATCTTCCAACGCCATAAAATCAGTTGAACAACCCTCTGCTTGCTTCTGTAATGAAATTCACCCTGCCTGCATCGTCTGCCGCGTACCGACGATAAAGGTTGACCCGACACTGCTCGCTTGTCGCCTCGAATTGCGAGATTTCATTCAGAGAGAAATGACCATGTTTGAAAAAGTGAAGAGTTACATCCACGGGAGATATTCGGAGCCGGTGGAAGGCGCGTATGTGGACAAAATCGATCCGCGCAGCGGGCTCAAACTCAGTGAAGTCGCCAACAGTGAAGCACGCGATGTTGAGCTCGCTATCGAATCGGCATCCAGCGCATTGCAGGCGTGGCGCGATATGCGCCCAGCTGACCGTGGACGTCTACTCAACGACCTGGCTCGCATCATTCGGCGCAGTGAAAGCACCTTGGGCGCGCTGGAGAGTGCAGACACTGGCAAGCCGCGCAGTGAGATGTCAACGCTAATGGATCTCACCGCCCAATACTTCGAGTTCTATGGCGGCATCGTGAATGTGATGGATGGCGAAGTGATCAACCAAGGCCCGAATTACCATGTTTACACTCGGCGCGATCCATTCGGCGTTATCGGCGTAATTTTGCCGTGGAATGCCCCGCTCCACCAAGCTGCACGAGCAATCGCGCCAGCGTTGGCCACCGGCAATGTCGTCGTTGCGAAACCATCCGAGCATACCTCCGCATCATTGGTAGAGTTGGCGCGCATTGCCGTGGAAGAAGCCGGCATACCCGCTGGCGTTTTCAACGTCATCGTTGGAAAAGGCAGCGTTATAGGGCCGGTCATGGCCCGTCATCCTGATATTCGCAAGATCTCCTTCACCGGTGGGTTGCGAGCAGGTCAGGAACTGGGACATATCGCCGCAGAGCGCATTCTCCCACTGACCCTGGAATTGGGCGGCAAGTCAGCCAATATCGTCTTTGACGATGCTGACCTCGATGCTGCGGCAAGGGGTTCGACCACTGCCTTCACATGGAACAGTGGTCAATGGTGCGCGGCCGGCACGCGCCTGCTGGTTCAGGAAAATATCTACGATCGTTTTGTGGAAAAGCTAGTCGCCGAAGTCGCAGCGCTGCGCGTCGGCCCGGAAGATGACGCCACTTCAGGCCCCATCACAACTCAGGCGCAATTCGAAAAAATAAAAAGCTATTTCGCCATCGCCGAACGCGAAGGTATGACGCTTGCTATCGGGGGCAAGGTGCTATCCCGGCCAGGACTGGATGAGGGGTGGTACATCGAACCTACGGTCTACACCCACGTCACTAACGATATGACGCTGGCTCGGGAAGAGATCTTCGGACCGATCGTGTGTGTCATACCGTTCAAGGATGAAGCCGACGCCTTGCGCATTGCCAATGATAGTGAGTTTGGATTGGGGGCCGGGATATGGAGTCGGGACATCGGACGCATCCATCGCGTTGCAGGCAGACTGGAGGCCGGGCGAATCGTGGTCAACGAATACAGCGGCGGCTTCGTGCAGACGCCCTGCGGTGGCTTCAAACAAAGCGGATATGGACGCGAACAAGGTGTTGATGCCCTGTCTCATTACACGCAATTGAAATCAGTGATTATCCGTTTGTAAGAACGGAGGTCGCTTATTCGCCCTCAGACAGACAGGAGATTCCCATGCTGTTTCACGTACACATCCAGATCAACATTCCGCATGACGCGGACCAGGAAAAAATTCGAAACCTCAGCGCCCTGGAGGTCAAGCAAGCGCAAGAACTTCAGCATCAAGGGAAGTGGCTACATCTATGGCGGGTGGCTGGAAAATGGGCAAACGTCAGTGTTTTCGATGTCGAAAGTATCGACGAGCTTCACGCAATCCTGAGCGCTCTGCCGCTGTTCCCCTTCATGGCGCTCGACATAACACCGTTGTGCAAACACCCTGCGGCCATAGGGTGAGGCAAAACCTCATTGGGAATTTTTGCTGAGGTGATAAGCAGCCGTGCCGAATTTCCAGGCAAAGCGCACCTCCGCAAGATAGACCTTGTCAACGCCAGATAAGGAACCTGATCATGAAAAAGAACCTGATTCCTGCCCTTTGCCTTGTCTGGCTGAGTGCAGTAATTGTGCCTGCATTCGCAGCCACCGACAGTACGTTCGCCAGTACCGGCGAATACCTGGCGAGGGCCGGAGATTGCGCCGCCTGCCACACTGTTCCCGGAGGCAAGCCATTTGCCGGCGGGCTTAAAATGGTGACGCCCATGGGCGCCATTTACTCCACCAACATTACCCCTGATCGTGAATCCGGCATTGGTCGCTACAGCGAGGCCGAATTCATACGAGCGGTTCGCGAAGGCGTAGCCCAGGACGGCCATCGCCTTTATCCGGCCATGCCATTTCCTTCCTATGCGAAAATCAGCGACGAGGACATGCATACGCTCTATACCTGGTTCATGCAGGAAGTCCCCCCCGTCGCCCAGGCCAATACAGCGTCGGACATTCCCTGGCCGCTTAGCATTCGCTGGCCATTGATGTTCTGGAGTTGGACGTTTCTAGAGGATGAACGCTACACCGCCGTCCCGCAGCAGTCTTCAGAATGGAACCGCGGCGCTTATCTGGTCCAGTCCCTAGGGCATTGCGGTGCCTGTCACACGCCGAGAGGAATCGGTTTTCAGGAACTGGGTCTGGATCAAAACAGCCCTCGCTACCTGAGCGGTGCACAGGTCGACCATTGGTTCGCTTCCAATCTGACCGGCAATCACAACACGGGGCTAGGTCGCTGGGACATCCAGGACATTGAAAACTTCCTGCGCAGCGGCGCTAATCGGCACGCGACCTCATTCGGCTCAATGACCGAGGTGGTCAACAATAGCAGCCAACACCTGACTGAACAGGATTTGCGTGCCGTCGCGGTGTACCTGAAATCCCTGCCCGGAGCCCGTGACGATGATGGAGCACCCTATCAACCGGGAGCGGGCCTGGCAACCAGCCTCAGTGGCAATCGTGGCCGCCTGCTCTACGCCAACCATTGTCTTCAATGTCACGGTAGCAACGGCCAAGGTCGAGCGCCTTGGCTGGCGCCGTTAGCGGGGAACCCCAATGTGCTGGAGCCGGATCCATCATCGTTGATCAACGTCACCCTTAATGGCACCCCCTTCATCGTGCTCCATAGCATCCCCTCCCCCTTCCCCATGCCCGGTTTCCACGCCGCGCTGAACAATCAAGACGTGGCCGACGTGGTGACTTATCTGCGCACCGCGTGGCACAAGGAGGGTTCGAGCGTGACGGTTGAACAGGTGAAAAAAATCAGGGACGTGACGCAAGGGGTACATTGATCGCGATCCAGCCTACTGCGGCTCACGCGAGCAAGACGCGCGACTGCCTCTAGCGAGTGTTTTGCCGCAGCCAAGGCTAATGCCTAACCTGAACCAGTTTTCGACAGAGCATCGCCACGGGATCGGTGAGGGATCGAACCGTCACCGCCTCACTACCCATCGCAATGATGACCCCTGAAAGCATCGACAGCATGCACTGCGCGAGCAGGTCGATATTGCACACTTGAAACAGTTTCTGCTCAATGCCGTGAGTAATAATCTCACGGAGTTCGCCCACATAACGTGCGTGAAGCTTGATCAGTTGACACTGTGATGCTTCATCGATATGGCGCATGTCCCGCTCAACCAAACGCTCTTCACCTCCGAACTCAATACTGCGGCGCAGATGAAACAGTACAAATGCATCGAACTGGTCCAGAACGCCTCCAAGTGCAGGTTTGAAGGCTTGCCAGGCGTCGAGCCGCTCCTGCAACACCGACGTCAGCACCTGTTCAAGCAACTCCCGCTTTCCGGGGAAATGGTAGTAAAGGCTACCTGCATGCACCCCGAGCGTTCTGGCCAATGTGCGCATGGACATGGCGCTGTAGCCTTGTTCGAGCATCAATTGGGTGGCGACTCGCACGATTGCCGAGTCGCACAACACCGGCCGTTCTTTAAGGAGCGAATTCATTCGTCACACCGCCCATGCCCACTCGCTATGCATAGGCAGGCAACTTGCTCAATCCGAAAAGCACCTTGCGCAAGAGCCTTCGGCATCTGAAGCAAATGTTCCGGTTAATTTGCATGAGCCAGTACCTGACGAGCGCGCTGTAGCACTGGCGCGTCAACCATCTGTCCATCGAAGCGAAACGCTCCCCCTTCCTTTTCAGCCGCAGCAAGGACGTTACGTGCCCACTCCACCTCACGCGCCGCAGGGGCGTACACCGTTGCGACCACTGTCAGCTGAGCAGGATGTATGCACAGCAAACCATCAAACCCCATACCCCGTGCGCGATGTGCTGCCAGAGACAACCCGTGCAAATCACTGATATTGGCAAACACGGTGTCGATCGGCGGCGCCAGACCCGCGCTCACGCTGTGCAACAGCAGTTGAAAACGAGCCTGATCCATGATCGTTGCGCTTTCTTCAGCGCCCTTCATACCCAAGTCCAGAGCCAGGTCCAGGCCCCCGAAACTCAAGCGCTCAACACCTTTGGCCGTTGCGATGCTCTGCAGCGCAAGCAGGCCCCTGGCACTTTCAATCAGCGGCCATACGGGTTTGCCACAACGCAGGAGTGCCTCGACCTGAGCAACCGACTCGGCTTTGGGTAAGATCACGCCGATAACACCTGGGTGCGCCGCGCAGAAGTCAATATCGGCGGCGTGCTCACAATGATCGGGCGCATTAATGCGCACCATGACTTGCGCTTTCGGATGACTACGCAGAAACGCTGCCAGATTGTGGCGTGCCTGTTGTTTGAGAGACTCCTCAACGGCGTCTTCAAAATCGACAATTACCCGGTCTGCGCCATAAGCCAGCGCCTTTGAAAACCGGTCCGGTCGACTCCCTGGAACAAACAACGCAGTGATCACCGACGGTAAGTTTCGTCCACTCATATCACTGCCCCCCGCTTCATTTGCGCAATAGATTCGGCCGTATAACCGAGCTCTTCAAGAATGGCTTCACTGTGCTCGCCCAGCGCGGGGACAGGGTCCATGCGAGGAGCGAACGCACTGTTAATGCCTGGAGGCAGCATTGCTGGAAGCAACCCTGCGGGGCTGTCAATCTGTACCCAGCGTTTGCGCGCTTTTAGTTGTGGATGGTTCCACAATCCGGCCATATCGTTGACGTTGGCGCTGGCAATCTGCGCGCGGTCCAGCCTTTCGACAATTTCCGCTGCCTTCAGATCGGCAAAGGTATCTACGATGATCTGCCGTAAAACCTTGCGATTGGCGGATCGCTGAACGTTGGCGGAAAAACGCTCGTCGAGTTTCAGGTAAGGCATCAGCAACACCTGGTCGCAGAAAGTTGCCCATTCGCGCTCATTTTGCAGACCGAGCATCACCGCTCCCCCGTCGCCAGCCGGGAACGGTCCGTAGGGGTAAATGGTGGCGTGAGAGGCGCCGGCACGCGGTGGCGGCTGAGCACCGTCGTAGGCGTAATACATTGGAAAGCCCATCCATTCAGCAAGACTTTCAAGCATGCTGACATCGACCCGACTGCCAAGCCCGGTGCGCCCGCGCAACAGCAACGCGGACAATATGCCGCTGTAGGCATACATACCGGCCGCGATGTCGGCGATCGAACACCCGGCCTTGGCCATCTCATCCTCGCCTGCCCCCCCTGTGACTGACAAGAAGCCGCTCTCGCTTTGAATCAACAAGTCATACGCTTTCTTGTCCGAGTAAGGCCCGCCCTCCCCGTACCCCGAGATGTCGCAGACGATAAGCCGCGGATACCTGTCGCGCAGCGCTTCAAACGACAACCCCATTCGCGCAGCCGCACCGGGTGCCAGGTTTTGCACCAGGACGTCGGCCTTGGCAAGTAAAGCGTCGAGTACACGGTCCGCCCCTTCTGCCTTGACGTCCAACGCGAGGCTTTCCTTCGAGCGATTGCTCCACACAAAATGTGATGCCAAACCGTTGGTTCGAGTGTCATACCCGCGAGCAAAATCGCCAACATCGGGTCTTTCAATTTTGATCACTCGCGCGCCCATATCCGCCAGTTGGCGCGTACAGAATGGCGCTGCAATAGCGTGTTCAAGACTGACAACCGTGATCCCGTCCAACGGACGCGTTGCGTTATTGTTTTGATTCATTAACGACTACTCCAACAGTGTCGACAGGTTGTCGGTGTACTGGAGCGCCCAGATACGTTCGATCAGCTGATTGATCTGGTCGGGTGTTCGTGCTTCAGAAAAGCTCAGCAATCTACGGAATTTTTCTTCCAGTTCGAGGCGAGACAGCGTGTTTCCCGGATCACCTTTAGGCTCATCGCATTTGCCGAGAAACACCCGACCATCTGTTGTGGTGACTTGTACTCGACCGAGCCACTGCTGCGGGTAAGCGCGATCGACTTCCAGATCCAGTTCCATGCTGACGTTATTTGCAAAACTCGCGACATCCAGATCGGTCAGCGCTAGACGATCGAACTCGATTAACCCTGCCTTTGCGTGAACGGCGATTAAACCCAAGACCGTTCCCATGGAAAATTTCGCCTGATGGACAGTCTTGGGCACTACTACGCGCCCCAGCACATCAATGGCCGCCTGATGGACGTGGGTGACCACCTTGGAAATGTTTTTATGGGTAAGCTCGTGTTCGCGCATCACGTTCTGCAGTGCGTCAGCAGCAGGATGGGTGTGCCGACATGAGGCGTGGAATTTGAAAGAGGTCTCAAGCAATGCCCATCGGCTGCCAAGGCCGTTCGACAATTTGCCTGGATCGGCATCACTGGACATTCCAGCAGCCAAGCCTTGATCGCCTTCCAGAATATTGCGCGCTCCGGTAAGCCCGTCTTGAGTTAAATAGGCCGCGAGCAAACCATCTGCGGCAGCCTTAGCCGTGTGCAATTGCTTGGAGTCGGCGGCATCGCGCAAAAACTCCCAAAGCCCGGCCGCTTGAGTACCGGCGGTACCCAGAAGATTTATAAATTGCTCCTGGTCGAATCCAAGCAACTTGCCCACCCCAACCGCCGACGCCAAGGTCCCGACAGTCGCTGTAGTGTGGAAAATACGATAATGCGAACGCCCTAGAAACTCACCAATGCGGATGCCTGCCTCATAGCCCGCAATCGACGCTAAAAGCAAGTCACGGCCCGACTTCCCATGCTCTTGCGCGGCGGCTAACACCGCCGGAAATACGACGGTTGCAGGGTGCAGTACCGAACTGTTGTGTAAATCGTCCTGCTCAACCAGATGCGACGAAGCGCCATTGACCAACGCCGCAAAGTACGCGGAAGTGCTGCGACCGTTGACGACGATTATGGCCTTGCCTTGCGTCGGTCCCATTGTTTCTGTGTAACGTTCAAACAACGGGATCGGGTGCGCGCCCTGGCTCGCAAACGCACTGCCGAGCCAGTCAAGAAACAGTTCCTCTGTGCGGCTCAACACGTTGTCGGGGATGTGGGAATAATTAAGATCAGCGAGAAAACTCGCTAATTGTTGTGTATGGCTCATGGGCTGACTCCCTTAAAAACTGCGAGGCAGCTCGAGCAAGTGCTCGGCTACGTACGACAAGATCAAGTTGGTGGAAATCGGGGCGACCTGATAAAGGCGTGTTTCGCGGAACTTGCGTTCAACGTCATACTCACAGGCAAAACCGAAGCCTCCGTGGGTCTGTAAGCAGGCATTGGCGGCTTCCCATGAAGCTTTTGCAGCGAGGTACTTGGCCATGTTGGCACTGGCACCGGCGTTAATGCCGCTGTCGTACTCTTCACAAGCACGCCAGCGCATGAGATCTGCCGCTTCGATTTCGATATGCGCTTCGGCAATTGGAAACTGGACACCTTGGTTTTGTCCGATCGGGCGCCCAAAAACGACGCGATCCTGGGCATAGGCACTGGCTTTTTCAATAAACCAGCGGCCGTCACCAATGCACTCTGCGGCGATCAACGTCCGTTCGGCATTCAGGCCGTCAAGGATGTACCTGAATCCTTTGCCCTCCTCCCCAATCAAGCTGTCGAGCGGCAATTCCAGATTGTCAAAAAACAACTCATTGGTTTCATGATTGACCATGTTTGCAATCGGCTGGACAGTCAGGCCGTTTCCGATGGCTTCGCGCAGATCGACCAGGAAGATCGACATGCCTTCCGACTTCTTTTTCACTTCCGCCAGGGGCGTGGTCCGCGCTAGCAGGATCATCAGGTCGGAATGCTGGATGCGCGAGATCCAGACTTTCTGCCCATTGATTACATACCTGTCGCCCTTGCGAACGGCCGTCGTTTTGATCTTCGTGGTGTCTGTCCCCGTAGAGGGCTCAGTGACCCCCATGGATTGCAGCCGCAGTTCACCTGCAGCGATTTTGGGGAGGTAGTAACTTTTCTGCTCTTCGCTACCGTGACGCAGGAGCGTAAACATGTTGTACATCTGCCCGTGCACGGTGCCGGAGTTACCGCCACAACGGTTGACCTCCTCGAGAATCACCGAGGCTTCGGCCAACCCCAGGCCAGATCCGCCATATTCCAAAGGAATCATTGCGGCCAACCATCCGGCGTCAGTCAGTGCTTTGACAAACGCTTCCGGGAAGCCCTTGCGCTCATCGACCTCACGCCAGTAAGCGCCGTCGAACTCCGCGCACAATGCCTGTACACCTTCCCGAATTGCGTTGAGTTCTTCATTTTTGTTTTGCATTGCAATCACTCTCAAAATGCCAGCAAGTGTGTTGGCTCACTCAGTCAAAAATCAGATCCGCGACCTGCGCGATCCCGCCTTCATTGCTCGCCCATAAATGCGCGTGGTTGGATTCAACTAGTGTTCCTCCAACTTCAAAGAGTTGGGGAGCGATCAATGGGCGTACGCCACGAAAGCTGAAGGTGCGCAGTTGTGCAGTGGGATGGGCGCGTAAAAATGCATGCAGATTCAGTGTGGCTATGAGTGGGCCGTGGACGACTTTTTCGGGATAGCCTTCAACGTCCACGACATAGGGAACGTCGTAATGAATACGGTGCGCGTTAAACGTGATGGCCGAATAACGGAACAACAGTACGGCGGTAGGAGAAACGGATTCATTCCACTGAGCTGCCGGCACTGCATTGCCGGGTGCCAGATTCGGTGCGCTGGCCTCGCGATACACAATGTCCTGTTCTTCGCGAATGCACAGGTGTCCGTTTTGGAAAAACTCGTGCCTTACCGTCACGAACAACAACTGGCCGCTGCGCCCGACTTTTTCTTCGATATGCGTGAGGGTCGAGAGGCGGGACGCCTCAATACCGGCAAGTAGCGATTGAAAGAATTCGACGCGGCTGCCGGCCCACATTCGATTGCGATTGTCGGCAGGAGGCAGGAAACCGCCGCGGGCTGGATGTCCGTCTGCCCCCAGGCCAGACTCGGCCACGGGGTCCTGAAAAAAGCACCAGTGCCACAACGCTGGAAGCGGCGCGCCGGGCATTATCGGCTGCGCACCAAAAGTTGCCGCTACGCGCTTGATTTGTCCTGATCCCAGATCATCCACCGCCTGTTCAGTCTTGCCAAGCCAAGCGCTCAGGTCCTGATTACTCATGAAATGTGCGTCCTCGATTATTCGGTCGAGGCCGATAATGCGAGTGGCCTGGCGTTCTGTGAATCTACTTTTATTTAACCCGGCGTTAATACAATATTAACGCTTCAGCTAGTAGGAAAAGGGCTTTGCCGATGCACTTTGATTTGACCGATCTGCGGTTGTTCATACACATCGCAGAAGCCTCCAGTCTGACTCAGGGGGCGCGACGAGCCTTCATCTCGCCTGCCGCTGCAAGCGTGCGGATCAAGGCGCTGGAAGCGCAGTTGAACAGCCACTTGTTGTATCGCGACAGCAAGGGTGTCGATCTGACGGACGCCGGGAAGAAGCTTTTGCAGCATGCCCGATTGATCATGCGTCAGGTCGGTTACTTGAAAACCGAGTTCGCCGAATTCGGCACCGATTCTTCCGGACACATTCGCATTTTCGCCAATACAACTGCTGTCACTGAGTTCCTTCCGGAACTGCTGGCAGGATTCCTCGCCGCACGCCCTGGTGTGACGGTTGATTTACGGGAGCGCCTATCGCGCGACATCATTCGAGGGGTACTTGATGGCTCAACGGATATCGGCATCATTGCCGGCCCTGTTGCGGCGAAAAACCTTCAAGTGTTGCACTTCAGTACAGACCGACTGGTGCTTGTGGTACCCAAAGAGCACGAGCTGACACAACGCAAGCACATAAAATTGCGTGACACTGTGGCGTTCCATCACGTCGGCTTGCAAGAAGGCAGCACGCTCCAGGCGTTTGTCCGTGACCAGGCCGAGTTGTTGGGTGAAACCCTGGTATGGCGAATTCAGTTGTCGAGCTTCGAGGCCGTTTGCCGAATGGTTGAGGCGGGTGTCGGCATTGGCGTCATACCGGAGTCGGCCGCCATCCGTAACAGTAAAACCATGAATCTGGCCATATTATCGTTGGACGAGCCTTGGGTCGTTCGCGAACGCAGCATCCTGGTTCGTGACATAGAAGCATTGCCCGGCTGTGTGAAGGCGTTGATCGCGCTATTGCAAGATCAGCATTGAAGGCGCCCTTCGCAGACGCGATCAAGAAGGATGAAATCTGGAATGTCAGGTCAGGCTAGTGCCAGACATTAGTCCTTCAGTCAGCAACGACACCAAAGGCTGGACTAAATGCTGAGTGCGAACATCATCTCCGATCACCGCCACTTCAGTGGTGGGCAGCGTTGGCAATTTTTCCGAGGGCTCGACGATTTTCATGCCTTCTTGCAGAAATGAAGTGCCAAGGGCGGTGATACCCAATCCGCCTGCTACGGCTGCTTGAACGCCAATCAGATTGCTGGCCAGACAGGCCGAAGTCCACTCGCGCCTTACCGAAGCCATCGCCTCGATCATGATCGCGCGGTACGCGCATGGAGGTCGCATCATCACCAGGCGCACCGGCCGCGATGCTTCAATTTCATAATCCTTTGCGGCAATCCAGACCAGTGGTTCACGCCAGATGATTCTGCCTCGCTGGGCCGTGGCGCTGATCTTGCGTTTAGCGATCACCACGTCCAGCCGTCCTGCTTCGTGGTCCGCCAACAAGTCGTTGCTGAGGCCAGTGGTGAGTTCCAGCTGGATATCCGGATAGAGCTTGCTGAAGCGGGAGAGCAGTCGAGGCAACTGGGTAGGCACCAGGTTCTCAGAGATGCCCAGACGCAGGACATTCACCCCCTCCGGCTCCCTGATTTCACGGACGAAATTGTCAAAGTGCACCATCATTTTGCGTGCGCCAACCAGAAGACGTTCGCCCTCTGGGGTCAGGGTCAATGCACGACTGGTACGCTCGAAAACGCGCATGCCAAGTACTTCTTCCAACCGGATGATTTTCTGACTCACCGCTGATTGCGATCGTGCAATCACCTCAGCCGCCGCCGTGAAGCTTCCCGTTTCTGCGACTGCGATAAACGCCCGAAGCAAATCGATATCAACGTCGCCCGCTTGCATGATGAATTCGCCTATCAACTAGATGCCATTAACTTTATGCGTTTGAATTATAGATAGCAAACTCCGAACATCGTGCTTGTGATCATCCCCCAGGGACGTTCACCGATTAATCCGGCGTCACCACTGAATGGGACGCGGAGCCCAAATTCCAGGAGATAGAAAATGCCTGACAATAAAGCTGTAGAAATTGTTGAACGCTTCTGGCGCGAAGTCTGGCAGGCGAAAGATCCCCAGGCCGCCGCGCGCTTTGTTGCTGAAGACTTTGTCATTACCTCTGGCGGGGTCGATGTCGTCGGCCGTGAAGCTTTTATTGAGTGGATCGGCGTCTTTCTGTCGAAGATCGAAGATTTCACATTTGGCAGCATCGAGACCTTCCAGAACAAAGAAGGTACTCGCGTGGCCTCACGGTGGAAACTCACCGGCAAGAACAAGGGCTTCATAGGTGCTCGCTCGTGTAGCACGCCTTTCGAAATGCTCGGTACTGCGGTTTGGGAAGTACGCCCAGACGGTCTGCTGGCGCACAACTGGGTAGAGCGCAATTCGCTTGAGGTTCATCGCGACGTTATCGGTCTCTAAGGTCGAATCGCTGCATCAACACCCGGCTTACCTCCCTCGGTTTCGTCCACGCAACGTACGGAGGGAGTCTTGATCAACGAGGTTATTGCAATGAAAAACCTGCTTCCATTGGCAGTTCTGGTGTTCTGTTCCACAGTCATGGCAGGTCAGTCAACAGATGAACGCCATGTAGAAATTGAACCGTATCGCTACGCAATGCACCTGGACATCGCCAGTGTGATTTCGATTACGACCCCAGCGGATAAGTGCAATGCCGCTCCCGTGACCATGATCTACCGCGACTCCAGTGGACACATCAAAGGGCTTGAATACCTTTCGTTGTCAACAGATTGCGACACCTTCGGCGGTTAACGGTTAAACCCGCGCATCAAACGACTACGGCTCCTTACGCCTCACCGCTTGCATTATAAAAACAAGAGCAAGCCCCTCTCCGCCCCTGCGAGTACAAACGAAATAGTTAAATCGCCGAGTAATCACTCGACGAATTATCTAACGAATCACATCGCGAGCAGGCAATGTCACACACTATTTTCTTCGCTTTATGCGGCAGGTACTCGCGCATCCAGCACAGGTTCCAGGCGAGGAGTTCGTACCATCAAGGTCATGATCAATATTCCGATCAACAACAGTCCGGTAACGGCGAACAACCCGTTCGCAAAACTGCCCGTAGCCGTCTTGATCGCGCCCATCATGTAAGGCCCGACAAAACCACCCAGCATCCCGATCGTGTTCACATAAGCGATCCCCCCGGCGGTGGCGCCGGCCGGCAGATAGCTCATTGGCATTGCGAGGATGATCGGCATTGCAGAGAACACACCGAGCGCTGCCAGTGTCAGCCCGAAAATACTCAGGCCAAAATGGCCCTGAACAAATGGCAACATCCCAAAACCTACCGCCGCCAGCAATGAACACGCAGAAATATGAATACGCCGCTCGAGTCGCTGATCGGAATGTCGTGAGATCAGGATCATTCCGATCGTGGTGAAGGCGTAAGGCACGACGGCCCACATGCCGATCTGCGTCGCGGTGGTCAAGCCTGCTTCCCGCAACATCATAGGCATCCAGAAGTTGACGGCGTTGTGGCCACAAACGATGGTGAACCAAGTCAAGGCGATCAAGTGGATCGGAGGTTCTCGCAGAGCGGCCAGGAAACCTCTATCGACTGCCGGCTGGAAACTCGCCAAATGCCGTATTACTTTGGCCTTTTCGTCGGGTCTGAGCCACTTGCAGGTACTCGGGCCATCAGAGAGCAACGCCAGTGCGATGAGGCCCAGCACGATGGACGGAACTCCTTCTATGACAAACAGCCATTGCCAGCCTTGCAGCCCGGCAATCCCATGGAACGCATCCAGAATGACCCCTGACAACGGCGCCCCTGCCACGCCAGCGATAGCCGACCCGCAGAGAAAAATCGCGGCCATTTGAGCCCGTCGGGCCGGTGGAAACCAGAACGTCAAGTACAGCAATACCCCCGGAGCGAAGCCGGCCTCAAAAGCGCCGAGCAACAGGCGCATGAGATAGAACGAGGTGGGACTATGAACGAGCATGGTGCAACACGACACAAAGCCCCAGCCGATCATGATTCGGGCGATAGTGACCCGGGCACCCAGACGTTTCATCAACAAATTACTGGGTATCTCGCAGCACACGTAACCGAAGAAAAAGATACCCGCCCCCAAGCCGTAGACGGCGTCGGAGAAACTCAGGTCGGCTTTCATATGTAATGCGGCAAACCCGACGTTCACTCTGTCCAGATAGGCGAACACGTAACAGACGAACAGAAACGGCATGAGCCGCCAGGCAATTTTTCGGTAAACAGGATCGTTGTCATCGATCAACGCCATGGCGCCTTGAGCGACGGAGGATTGGAGTTGCATGGATCGAATCTCCTGCAAATATTGTTATTGGAAGTGCGCAAGAAAGATTTCATCGAGTCAAACTCGGGGCCGCGCTTTTAATACCCCGCGACATGGATTTCAAAAAGTATTGCTTGCTGCGCAAGCAGCATAAAAATTCACGCAAGCTAGAAAAACTGGTATCCGCGAACAATGCGAATTCGTAAATTCATTTAGAGTTCGCGGCGTACAGTTGATACGGGTCAGGTGTCAACGAATGAAACGATCGGCATAGTCAGCGCCTAACCCGACACTTTCATAATGCTGACGGGCACTTTCCAGTTTCGTATAAACGTCTTCGTAATCCAGTGCATTACCGTAGGGATCTACATAGACATAGTTGCCGGTCACATGAAACAAGGTAATCATTTCGCTGACCTCTTCGGGCACTACCAGCGTATGGGTTTCTCCAGGTGGTTCAAACGCGTAGCTCCCTTCGGTGGCCACCCATTCGTGTTCGAGGTAATGCCAGTGGCCCCGCAAAGTAAACGCGTGCACCGGCCCACCATGGCGGTGGCGGGACAGCACACCTGAGCGCCGCACCCGGGTGAGATTGACGAAGTAGCCGCCACTCAGGCTCAGTATCAATGGCCGAAACCAGACACCTTCAGCCTGGGGTACCCACTCGCGTTCATCACAGTCGAGATTAAGCGCACCCGCCAGCAAAAAGTCGGCTGGCATACCGGCCGGCTGGTCGAATTGATAGGGCACCTTGGATCGATCACCACGATGAGAAGTCATCACAGGCCTTGCCAAACTTTGTTCTTGTACAGTCATTTTTATTCAACCTCACGGTCAGACATTTACCAGATTGCGATATCGCTATCGCAGACACCATCAAGTCGGCAGCAAACGTGCAACTTGATAACGATTGAGCGCACTTTCAATCAATGCAACTTAAGCAACAGGGCAAGAAAGAGGGTCTTGCTAAAATGTGTTATGTAATCGTCCAGCACAAGCCTTTGACGCGGCTGCTGAGGAAGTCATTAAATACTTTGATTCGCGGACTTAAGTATTTACGGTTCGCGTAAATCAGACTGACTGATTCTTTTGTTCCGATATAAAACTCGGACAGCACAGGGACGAGACGACCTTGACGAATATCCTCGCCAATATGAAACCCGGCTAATTTGACGACGCCCGCCCCTTGCAGCGCCAGATCTCGCAACAGGTCACCCTGGCTGAATGACGTGCGACTGCGGAACGGCACCTTGATCAAGCGACCGTTTTCCCGAAACGACCAGGCGCTCCACTGACTATCGAAACTGAACCCGAAGCACTGATGCTCCAGCAAGTCCTGCGGATGGAGCAGAGGCGCCTGACGGGCCAGGTATTCGGGTGAAGCGCACACAATCCATTCATTGTCATTCAGACGTTGCGCCACCCGCGAAGAGTCAGGCAAGAACCCGCTGTGAATCGCCACATCCACCCCTTGCTCGAACAGATCGATGTATTGCGGCCCCAGCTGAATGTCGAGATCAAGGAGCGGGTAAGTGGCGAGAAATTCAGGTAGCCACGGCATTATCTGATGCTTGGCGAACGTGGTCATCGTATGCACGCGCAGCATGCCACTGACCCTGGTGGGCAATCGCTCGGCCAGTGAGTCCGCCTCGCTCATGGCATCGACGACGGCCAGTGCACTTTTGAGGTACGCCGCGCCCTCCTCCGTCAGCAGCAGTGCCCGAGAACTTCGCACAAACAATCGCACCTGCAAGCGATCTTCCAGTCGTGAAATCAGCTTGCTGACGGCCGAGGGGGTCAGATGGCCGGCACGGGCCGCCGCGGAAAAACTGCCATGTTCGGCCGCTCGGATGAAGGCGAGCATTTGGGAATAGTTGTCCAGATCTCTCCTCCTTCTCTTATTAGTTTCGACGGCGGTGCCGGCGGCTTTGGGAGCACATGGGCTTAAACTATTACATCTCTGAATCCGTGGATACGCCCGGTTATTCACACCGGATGTGAATTTTGTTCACAGGAAAAACCCAGGGATATCCATCAGCCAGTCGATTAGCTGCGATCAGTTTTATGCGTTTGCCAAGGGGCCGGGCCGCTCAAATACTCAAGCGGATTACAATAAGAGAGCCCCCACATGTTTGATGCTATGCGTTCGCAAGACTCGCCTTACTCATTGTCGTTCAGTCAGGACTGTATGGAGGGTCGCCTGGCCCCCTTCGGCGATGAAGCGGTTCAGCCTATACCCGTCCCATCAGACCGCTCGTTGGTGCATGTCACCGATGAGCTCAATCGTTACGTCGCCTTGATCGAACATCCTTATGGGCAGCTCAATCGGGTCATTGCGCAAATGGCTGGCTTGCTAATTCTCGGGCATGCCCGCAATGGCTTTTCCACCTACGCGCAATTAGCCAAAACCCCGGAACAGGCGCTGATCGAGACCCTGGATTTACTGAACCAACTCAATGTTCCGCCTATGGGGTTAACGCATTTCAAACACCTTTCACTCGCGGCCAGAAACCTGCTTGACCTCTCTCGGGCCTTGCATCGCAACATCAATAACGCTGCTGTTTTCAAAACGCGCGCCCCCGGATGGCTGAGCGAACTCAACAAGGCCAACGCACTCTTGCGCTGCATCGCCATCCCGCACTCAGGGCTTATGCCGGTGGACCTGCAAAACACCTGTTTTTGTTGTTCGCAGCAGTGAAACCACAGTCAATCAAAGACCAATAAAAGAGGCTGTCATGTCCCCCTACTCGATCTGGATTCTCGAATACGCCCACATCCCTGACTTTCCAGTCAGCGGTATCAAATACGGCATCCATAACGAAGGTGTTCGAAAGTTGCCGTACTGCTACGTGCTGATAAAGGGAAATGGCCGGACCATTATGGTGGACGTCGGTTACAACCATCGTGACTATGGCCAGGCCCTGGCTGGGCAGTTTGGCGTGACTAACTGGCATTCCGCGCGAGAGGTTCTGGCTCAGTGCGATGTGACCCCCGAAGACATCGATACCGTGTTTGTCACACACGCTCACTTTGACCATTTCGGTAACACCGATGCTTTCCCCAATGCGCGGTTCTACCTTCAGGAACGTGAACTGTCGAAATGGATCTGGGCCATGGCCCTGCCGGATCGACTGAGCTGGACGCGCACGGGGCTTGATCCCTCGGACATTCTCCGTGCAGTGGAACTGGCCCGCCAAGGACGGCTGATTTGCGTAGATGGCGAAATGGAAGATGTAGCGCCTGGCATTGATCTACGCGTTGCGTTCGACAGCCACACCTTCGGCTGCATGTGGGTACATGTGCGCAACGATCTGGCAGCGGTCGCTCATAACAGCTGGGTGTTGGCCGGAGACCTTGTGTACGTCTACGACAACATGGTGGCCAATCCGCAGATCATCAACAGTGATATCACTGGAACGCTAGACTACCGTCCCGTTGGCCTGGCGCAAAACAGCAACACCAACTTGGTGCTGGCGACCGAGGAAATGCTCAAAGCGGTCGACTATGAAGTCAAGCGAGTCATCCCTGTACACGAAGACCGTTTGAGTGAGGTTTTCCCTACCCGCGTGACGGACAAAAACCTGCGGATCATGCAAGTCTGTCTGGCAGAGGGTGAACAATCTCGCGTCTGATCACGCCGGCCTCATTACAGACAAAAGCCGTCTAAAAAGACGGCTTTTTTATGTGTGTAGCGCTATTTCAACGCCAGGCTGTAGCTGAAAATCAAGCGATTTTCATCGGTGTTGCGCGTGTAATTGGAGCGCTGAGTCGCGTTCAGCCATTGCACTCCGACATTCTTCAGCGGACCGTCCTGCACGACATAGGTTATGTAGGTGTCGCGTTCCCACTCCTGGCCTTCCTGATTCATGTTCACCACCCTGGCTTGGTCACCCTGCACATAGACCGTGGTGAACGTCAGCCCAGGCATTCCCGCAGCGGCAAAGTTGTAGTCATAACGCGCGCGCCAGGAGCGTTCCCTGGCGCGGGAGAAGTTACTGACCTGCAACTCGGTGAACAGGTAACTGACCGTGCCGTCAATCAACGGATAGGCTGTATCGCCCCACTGTTTCTGATACCCGCCACTGACGGTATGACCGTCGATGGAATACCCGATATTGGTGCTGAGCGCCTGGTTATCTACATGGCCTCCCAGTGCCGCACCAGCGTCGCTGCCATCAAAGTAGCGTAGCTCTCCCAATAGACGACCAGGGCCCAATGGCGTGTTGTATTTGAGGCCCACGAAACCTTGTTGGTAGATGTCCTGGAGTCGGCCGAAATGCAAACTCGCCAGCAGATCCCGGGTGATTTGATAGTCGGCCGCGGCAAACTTGAAATCGTCAGAGCGCGCCGCGCTGGAGTACTGTCCGGATTGGCTGGTGATTCCCATTTTTTCAAAATCGGTAGAGTCGCGTTGCTTCACTTGACTGATATGGCCCAGGTTCAACGTCAGGTTTCCGATGGCCTTGCTGGTCAGTTGCTGGCCTTCAAAAGTCTGGGGGAATAGACGACTGATGTTTGGCTGTATCACCGCGATGCCTGCGGGTTGGAGGCTACCGACGAATAGTTCGTTGCTGTCAAAGAGGCGCGCCTTGGCCGTCAATCCCAACTTCGAGTAGTCATCAGCAGCGCGTTTGGCGTAGGGCTTACCTGGATCATCGGACACAGCCTGGCGCGCCAGTATGCCGGTACCCGAACGCTCAGGCGCAGAGTCAAGCTTGATGCCGAGCATGCCGATTGCGTCCAGTCCGAACCCGAGCGGCCCATCGGTATAACCGGATTGGTATTTCATAACAAAACCTTGTGCCCACTCCTCGGCCTTGGAGGGCCCAGTGCCGTCTCGGTAATCGCGATTGAAATAGTAGTTTTTGGTACTGAAATTCAAGCGGCTGTCTTTGAGAAAGTCGGCTTGGGCCAGGGCCGGAACCGCGGCCACTATGCCCGTCAAGCAGACAACATTCATTCTCGGAGTCATGTTTTGTATACCTGTTTTATTGTTATGGGTACGTCGTATATGAATAAACACACTCGGTTTTCAGACGTGCGAAACCGTCAGGCCAGATCTGAAGATCCGGCCTGTTCGCTTTAACAGAGGTCTTATTGCCTATCAGCGATGCCGAAAGACTGGCAATCGTTTCTCAACGAATGCGCGGGCACCCTCTTTCTGATCCTGGGTCGCGAACAACGAGTGAAACGTGCGACGTTCGAAACCGAGCCCTTCGCTCAATCCGGTTTCATACGCTCGATTCACACACTCTTTAAGGAGCAACAAACTCGGTAATGAACGCTCGGCAATTTTCTTCGCAATCGCACTGACTTCGTCCAGCAACTGCCCCGTGGGCACCACTCTCGATACCAGTCCGATAGCCTCGGCTTCTTCGGCACCGATCCGACGGCCCGTCAGGCACAGATCCATGGCTTTTGCTTTACCGACCCAGCGCGATAGACGCTGAGTTCCGCCCGCACCGGGTATCAACCCCAGAGATATCTCCGGCAACGCGAAACTGGCGTTGTCTGCGGCCACGATCAAGTCGCACATCATCGCCACTTCGCAGCCTCCGCCCAGCGCATAACCGGCCACCGCAGCGATCATGGGCTTACGGCAGCGGGCAATTCGGTCCCATTCGCCGAGAAAATTATTGACGCTGGTTTGCGGGAATTCCTGATCGAGCGCTTCCAGAATATCTGCCCCCGCAGCGAAAGCCTTGTTGCTGCCGGTCAAGACAATGCAGCCGATGCTTTCGTCTTCTTCAAAACAATCCAGCGCCTGGGAAATTTCCAGAATCATCTGGGTGTTCAATGCATTCATTGCCTCGGGACGGTCGAACGTGATCCATCCGACCCGTTCGCTCCGTTTTACGCGCACGTAATTCAAAAGGCCTAAGGCCGCGATGTCTCCCATTCCAGTCTCCTGCGTTGATCGGCTGCGTCAGCCGTGCTTATCGGGTACGTTCGAGAATGCTGACGTAATTGACCACGGCGGCTCCGCCCATGTTGAAAATTCCGCCCAGCCGCGGTGTATCGGCCAGTTGCAGGCCCGGTGATTCGCCGGCCAGCTGCATGGCGGTCATGACGTGCATGGACACCCCGGTCGCGCCGATCGGATGCCCTTTGGCTTTCAAGCCACCGGACAGATTCACCGGTAATCGCCCACCCGGCTCTGTCCATCCTTCCAGAATGGCCCGGGCGCCCTGACCTGGAGGGGTGAGCCCCATCGCCTCATATTCGATCAGTTCGGCAATCGTGAAACAGTCATGGGTTTCAACGAAATCGAGGTCGTCGAGTGCCAGCCCGGCCATGCCCAGCGCAGCTTGCCAGGCCTTGGCAGCACCCTCGAAGCGGGTAATGTCTCGGCGACTGATCGGCAGGTAATCATTGACTTGTGCCAGCGCACGAATGCTGATCACCCGCTCTGTTCGTGCCGCCATGTCGTCGCTGACGAGCACCAACGCCGCAGCCCCGTCAGACACAAGCGAGCAGTCCGTGCGACGCAACGGAGCAACGACATAAGGGTTGCCGGTGGACACCTGGTGACAGAAATCCACGTCCAGGTTTTTACGCAAGTGAGCCAATGGATTGAGACTGCCATTGCGATGGTTTTTTGCCGCGATGTGGGCAAGTGCCAGGGATTGATTGCCATAGCGGGCGAAATACTGCTGGGCGATACCCGCGAACAACCCGACGAACGATGCCTCGGGGCCGCCCTCCTGGGCTACGTAACTGGCCGAAACCAGCGCCTTGCGCACGACGTCTTCAGCGACCGCAGTCATTTTCTCGACGCCAACCACCAGAACCACCTTCGCCTGGCCGGACATGATCAGGCTGGATGCCTGTCTTACCGCTGCGGAACCCGTGGCGCAGGCATTTTCCACTCGTGTCGAAGGCTTGTAGCGCAAGCCGGGGTCGGCCTGCAGAACCAGGGACGCCGGAGATCCCTGAGGATCCAGCCCCTGGTTGAAGTGCCCGATGACAATCTCATCCACATCCAGAGCTTCAAGACCCGCATGTGCCAAAGCGTCCACAGTAACCCGCGTAATCAGCGATTCAAGCGTGTCATTCGCTAGCTTGCCGAAGGGGGTGTGAGCCCAACCTATGATATTGCCAACCATTTCAGGTTCTCCGTCAATCGTCATTTCAGTCCGACAATATTCTTAATCGGTATCGTGAATATGCGCAACAGGTGATTATATCGCTTGACGATCATTTTTCGGTCCGACAATAATCCTCCAAAGCTCAACATCTGGAAGACAGCAGTTATGGTCGAGATCGGATTTACTCCCACTGTCCGGCGTCAATATCCCGAGGGCGTTGCACTGAGGTCAGAGTTGGCAAGCCAGGCGCTGGACTGGCCAACCATCGAGCGTTATCTCGCTGGCCATCGTTTGCAGATGGATCCCGGGGTCGCCCCTCGACAATTGTCGGGTGGCCTGGCGAACCTGAATTTCCTGGTACGCATCAACCACAACTGGATGGTGCTGCGTCGCCCTCCAGCCGGTCCGTTACCGCCGGGCGCTAACGACATGCAGCGTGAGCACCGGATCCTTTTTCGACTCTGGAGAACATTCGCATTGGCTCCGCGCAGCCATCACTTCTGTTCTGATGCCGCCATCGCCGGTGCGCCGTTTCTTTTGATCGACTATCGCGCCGGACTTTCTTTGCGCGGGGACAGCATCCAGCCACTGCCTGCGACCGAAAACACAGGCCATCAACTGTCAAATATGCTGGTGGAAACGCTCGCGCAATTGCATGCGGTCGACCTCGCCAGTGTTGGGCTGGAAGCGCTCGGTCACCCGCAAGGCTTCTTCAGGCGTAATACACTTGGCTGGATCAAGCGCGCGCAATTGATTGCCAATGGCAGCTTGAGCTGCCCTGCCCAAACCCTCGCTCAATGGCTGACCGATGTCCCCGACCCTGCAGCGGGCAAACCGGTTTTGCTGCACAACGATTTCAAGCTGGACAACATTCTGATTGACCCGCAAACCCTGCAACCCCGCGCCATCGTTGACTGGGACATGGGCACCCAGGGCGATGCGTTGTTCGACCTGGCCACGCTCCTGAGCTATTGGAGCGAACCGGACGATCCTTCCTGCATGCACCGTCTGGCGCAAATGCCGACGCTGCAACCGGGCTTTGCCAATCGCGAAGCAGTCGCTAATACCTACAGCGCGCTGACCGGACGCGGCCTGGAAGACTTGAAGCCCTACCGGGTCCTGACGATGTTCAAACTGGCCGTAGTGTTTCAACAATTGCACCGCCGCCACCTGCTCGGTGAAACCAAAGATCCGCGTTACGCCGACTTCGGCCAACTGGCCGAAGACCTCTTCGAATTCACCCTTACTATCGCTAACGATAAAATTCTCTGAGGACGTTGCTATGGACTTCACGCTGCCCGACTCACTCGTACAGTTGCGAGACAAGACCCTCACTTTCATTCGAGAGGTGGTCATCCCCTACGAGAAAGACCCGCGGCGCACTGCCCATGGGCCCAGCGACGAGTTGCGCAGTGAGCTGATCGCGCATGCCCGCGAAACAGGCTTGCTGAGCCCCCATGTTGACACTTCTTTGGGTGGCCTTGGTTTGCCGCACATTGGCCGCGCCGTGATTTTCGAAGCGGCGGGTTACTCGATGCTGGGGCCCGTGGCGTTGAACTGTGCCGCGCCCGATGAGGGCAACATGCATTTGATGCAAGCGGTCGCATCCACTGAGCAAAAGGAGCGCTGGCTAAAGCCTTTGGCAGAAGGCAAAACACGTTCTTGCTTTTGTATGACCGAACCTTCACCGGGGGCTGGCTCTGATCCGACACTGCTCAAGACCACGGCAATCAACGACGGCGACGATTTCGTCATCAATGGTCGTAAATGGCTGATCACCGGTGCGGACGGTGCGGCGTTCACCATCATCATGGCCCGCACGATCGTGGACGACGTGGATGTCGGTGCCACCATGTTCCTGGCTGACCTGCCCAATCCGGGTTTTCGCATCGAACGCGCGCTGGACACGCTCGATTCATCGTTCACCGGCGGCCACGCTGAAGTCAGGCTGGAGAACATGCGGGTGTCCAAAGCGGACGTGCTTGGCGAAATCGGTGAAGGGTTTCGCTACGCACAGGTACGCCTCGTTCCGGCGCGCCTGACCCACTGCATGCGTTGGCTGGGAGCTGCGCAAAGGGCCCACGATATCGCTGTGGCCTATGCGCAGAAACGCGAGGCCTTTGGTCATCCTATCGTCGCTCACGAGGGTATCGGCTTCATGCTGGCCGATAACGAGATCGACTTGCACACCACCCGCTTGAGCATCTGGCACACAGCCTGGTTACTCGATACCGGCGAACGCGCCAGCGCGCAAAGCAGCATGGTCAAAGTGCATGCTTCGGAGGCCATCTGGCGAATCGTCGATCGTTGCGTACAAGTGCTCGGCGGTATGGGTGTCACCGCCGATACCGAAGTTGAGCGGATCTTTCGTGATGTCCGCGCATTCCGGATCTATGACGGTCCGTCCGAGGTGCATCGCTGGAGTATCGCTCGTCGTCTGGGGAGGACTGCCCAATGAACCAGGCCCTTCTTACCCCTGCGACCGTGTTCACAGACCTCGCGGATAAAGTGGTGATCGTCACCGGCGGTGGCCGCGGACTGGGGCGCTCAATTGCCGATGGGTTCGCGAAGCAGGGTGCCACCGTGATTCTGGTGGGTCGCAATCTCGAGCAATTGAATATCGCCGCCAGCGAAATTGTTGAGGCCGGTGGCAAAGCCGTTGCTTTTGTGGCTGACATCGCCGATGAAGACAGCGTGTCGACCCTGAGCAAATCAGTGCATGAAACCTACGGCAGGATCGACGTTCTGGTGAACAACGCGGGTATCAACCCTTGGTACAAGTCTGCAGAAAAAACCACCCTGCAGGAGTGGCGACAGATTCTCGACGTCAACCTCACGGGTGTGTTTCTTACGTGCAAGCACGTCGGGCAATTCATGCTCGACGCAGGCCAGGGTTCGATCATAAACATCACCTCAGTGGCGGGTCGTGTCGGCTTGGCTAAAACCACCGCCTATTGCGCTGCCAAGGGCGGCGTCGAAATGTTGACCCGCCAATTGGCCCTAGAGTGGGCACCTAAAGGCATACGAGTGAATGCCGTTGCACCCGGCTATTTCGCCACTGACCTGACTGAAGGCCTGCGCACCCATCCGGTGCTTGGGCGCCGGGTGTTGGATCGCACCCCCATGGGACGTTTCGGCGAGCCACAGGAAATTGTGGGCGCCAGTCTGTTTCTGGCCTCTTCGGCAGCCGCCTATGTCACCGGTCATTCACTGGCCGTTGATGGCGGCTGGACGGCGTGCTGAGCGAGGAATCGACGATGAAACCTGAAGGTATGGCCCTTGAAGGGTTGAAGATTCTGGACCTGACCCGTTTGTTGCCGGGAGCGTTCTGCACGCAGATGCTGGCCGATCTTGGCGCCGATGTGATCAAGGTCGAACAGCCGCTGACCGGGGACTACAACCGTGCGTTTACGCCACTGAACAAAGTGGAATCCGGTTCCTTTCTGCTGCTCAACCGCAACAAGCTAAGCGTCACGCTCAACTTGAAAAGCGAACCGGGCAAACAGATCCTCCTCGACCTGGTGCGTGAGTCGGACGTTTTGATCGAGGGTTTCCGTCCCGGGGTGATGCGACGCCTGGGACTGTCCTACGAGACATTAAGTGAGATCAATCCACGTCTGGTCTATTGCGCCATTTCCGGCTACGGCCAGGATGGTCCCGACCATCTGAAAGCCGGGCATGATCTCAACTACATGGCTGAGGCCGGTGCATTGCAGCTATTCGGTAGGGCCGGTGAAGGGCCCATTGTGCCAGGGTTGTCGATCGCTGATGTAGGCGGCGGTTCACTGATGGCCACCACTGGCATTCTTGCGGCACTGCACGCCCGTCACCGTACAGGGAAGGGCCAAATGGTGGATGTGTCGATGCATGACGGGGCGATTTCCTGGCTGGCCCTGCATGCGGCCGACCTATTGTTCGCTGACATCGAACCCAGAGGTGGCGAGCGCCCTTTTATCGGCCAGGCCCCTTGCTACAACGTCTACCTCTGTGCCGATGGCAAGTATCTCGCGCTGGGGCTGATAGAGCAGCATTTCTGGCTGCGTTTTTGCGAGCATCTGCAACTGGATCAACTCAAGGATGAACAATGGCCAACCGGCGACCGCTGCTTGTTGCAAAAGCAAGTACTGGCCACTTTGTTCGCCACCCGGTCTCGTGATGCCTGGGTAGACACTTTCAAGGGTATCGACCTGCCTGTCGGGCCGGTGCTCGATGTCGCCGAAGCCCTCGACGCACCGCAGGCACGTCATAGACACATGCTTCAGCACATTGAACACCCTGTAGAAGGCTTGATCCCGCAGCTGGGATTTCCGGTCAAGTACTCGATGACACCCTGCTCCCTGAGGAGTCCGCCGCCACTGCTCGGTGAACACAATGAACGGGTACTTGGTGCGCTTGGCTACAGCAGCGCGCAACTTGATGAGTGGCGACGAACAAAGGTGATCTGATCCCGCTCAATGATGCTGAAGAACAAGAATAATGGAGCTCGAGGAGAACAATCATGGCCCGCAATATGGTTCATTACACCCAGACCTACCGGGACTTTCAATGGGCGCTGCCGTCGACTTTTAACTTCGGCACAGACGTTGTCGACCGCTACGCGCGTGAAGCCGATGGTCCCGCACTGATCTGGGCGAATGCTGCAGGCGAGGAAATCCACCTCTCCTATTCCGACATGTCACGCCTCACCGACAGGTTCGCTTCGGTGCTGGCCAAACGCGGCATACGCCGAGGCGATCGGGTGTTGATCATGCTCCCGCGCATTCCGGACTGGCAGGTGGCGATGGTCGGCTGCCTGAAGTTGGGCGCGATCCCGATCCCTTCCGTTGAAATGCTCACCCGCAAGGACATCAATTACCGCGTCCGTCACGCCGAGGTGCGCGCCGTGGTGGTCCGGGCCGAACATGCGGAAAAGTTCGTCGATGTGCTGAATGAAGTACCGGTCAGGTTATCGCTGGGAATCGCCGCAGGTTTCGAATCCTGTGAGAACGCGATGATCGAAGCCGACGGCGCCTTCGAACCCGCCGTGTTGTCTTTGGACGATCCTGCCATTCTGTATTACACCAGTGGCTCCACCGGAGAGCCCAAAGGCGTATTGCACCCCGCGCGCAGTCTATATGCCTGGCGCGAAGCTGCGAAATACTGGCTCGACCTGGATCGCAGCGATGTGATCTGGTGCACCGCCGACGTCGGTTGGAGCAAGGCCGGTACGTCTATCCTGTTCGGCCCATGGAGCGCCGGGGCCTGCACCTTTTTCTACGACGGCCCGTTTGATCCCGCGCAGCGCCTGGCGTTACTGGCCAAGTACAACGTCAGCGTCTATTGCGCGCCCGGCACCGAGCTGTTTCGGGTGGTGGATGAAGATGTGGCTAGCTTCGACCTATCGCGGCTGCGCCACACCGTATCGGCCGGCGAGCGACTCAACGCCTTTGTGGCCGAAAAGTGGCACAAAAAAACCGGCATCCAAGTCATGGAAGCGTTCGGCCAGACCGAAACGCTCATGACCCTGGCTAACTATGCCTGCATTCCGACCCGTGAAGGTTCGATGGGCTTGCCTTTGCCGGGCAGCGATGTCGATATCATTGACGCGCAAGGGCGACGACTGCCTCGGGGCAGTGAAGGCGATATCGCGGTGCGCGTCCCCAATCCGCTGCTGATGCTTGGCTATTACAAGGACGAAGCGCGTACCCGCGAGTCGTATATCGAGGCGGACGGCGAGCGTTGGTTTATCACGGGAGACATCGGAAGCCGAGACGCGGACGGATACTTCTTCTACAGTGGCCGGCGCGATGATGTCATCAATTCAGCGGGTTACCGCATCGGCCCAACCGAAGTTGAAAATGCCCTGCTCTCTCACCTGAGTGTCCTTGAATGTGCGGTCATTGGAACGCCACATGTGGAACGGGGTGAAATCGTCAAGGCTTTCGTAATACTGCGTCCGGGTACAAAGCCAAGTGAGGAACTGGTCCGACATCTGAAAGAACACGTCAAACAGATGACCGCTCCCTATAAATATCCACGCGCCATTGAGTTCGTCGACGCGCTGCCCAAGACCCAGACAGGCAAGATCCAGCGCAGCGCACTCAGGGCACTTGAAAAAAAGAGACTCACCCTTGAAGAACAGTCCATCCATGGCACGTCCAGTTAATAGCGACCCGACAGAGTCCAGCTTCCGCATGGTGGCTCGAACGATCGAGCAGCGGATTATCTCCGGGGAAATTACGCCCGGGGACATCCTGCCGGCAGAATCCAGGCTTGCGGAACAGCTGGGCGTCAATCGTTCGACCATTCGCGAAGCCATCCGCGTGCTGGAACAGAACGGGTTCGTCAAAAGGGAACCGGGACGACGCAAGCTGATTACCTCGATTCCCCATTCGGGAGATATTTCCCAGCGCCTCACCGCGACCATGGTGCTGAACCAGGTGACGTTTGAGGAATTGTGGGAAGCGATGTACGCCCTGGAGCCTGCCGCCGCAGCCGCCGCGGCGGTACGCGGCAACGACGAGGACTTCGCCGCCATCGAAGCCAATCTCGCCGCGACACGCCAGGCGTTGGAGGACAGCGCCAGCCTGGTGGAGTTGGACATCGAGTTTCACGAATTGGTCGCCACGGCCACTCGCAATCGTGCCATTCAAATGGCCCGTGCACCGTTGAGCACGCTGTTCTATCCGCCTTTTTACGCGGTGATGTCACGTCTTAATGCGGGCCAGCGGCTTTTGACCGCACATGAGCAGATATACAAGGCGATTCGTGCCCATGACGCAGCGAACGCCCGGGAGTGGATGGAAAAGCATATCCAGGATTTCGAGCGTGGGTACGAACTGGCGAATCTGAACATGGCCAGCCCGGTGCTGATGCCAGAACGATGAGGTCACCATGGATACAAAGCAGCCGCCCCTGAAGGCGCACGACGCGGAACTCAGTGCCCGGCAGGTCATTACGTCCCGTCGCTCCGTGCGCGCGTTTTTGCGAACCCCGGTACGACGGGAAACAGTCGAGCAGGTGCTGGAACTCGCCGCGCGCGCACCGAGTGGTTCGAACGTCCAGCCGTGGCAGGTGTGGGTGCTGACCGATGCGCCGTTGATCAATCTCGGTCTTGAGCTACAGGCGTTGGCACTTGCCGGCAGCTCCGATCAAAAGGAACAACCACAAACCCATCACGTCCGTGAGCCCTATCGCTCCCGGCGGCGAAAAGTCGCGCGGGATCTGTACGAATCACTCGACATCACCCGAGATGACACACAGGGAATGCTCAGGCAAACGTCGCGAAATTTCATTTTTTTCGACGCCCCGGTCGGTCTGTTTTTCACCATTGATCGAGACCTAGATAGCAACCGCTGGCTCGATTACGGCATGTTTTTACAGAACATCATGCTCGCGGCAAAAGCCTACGGGCTGGACACCTGCGCCCAGCAGGCCTTTGTAAAATACGAGGCCGTTATCGCCCGTCGCCTGGGCCTCGCCGACAGTCAGAAACTGGTCTGCGGCATGGCGCTCGGCTACGGCGATTTGACTGCCGCGGAAAACACATTTGTTGCCGAGCGTGCACCGTTGCAGGCATTCACGCAATTCGTCGACACCTTGTACTAAACCAACCCGGGAGCGAGTGGATGGATATCGTCAATAAAGTAGTGATTGTCGCGGGTGGCGGCTCAGGCCTTGGCCAAGCCACGTCCATGGACTTGGCCGAACGTGGAGCCAAAGTGGTGATCGTGGACCTCAACGAACAAGCCGTAAACCAAGTGGCTCACGCCGTCGATGGCATGGCGGTCGCTTGTGATGTGGCCGATGACGACGCTTCCCGTGCCGCCATGCAACGAATCATAGATACGGTGGGACTGCCCGCGGTGCTGGTCAATTGCGCGGGTGTTGCGCCGTCTGCGCGGATCATCTCCAAAAAAGGTCCGGCATCGTTGAGTGATTTTGAGCGCGTCATCCGCATTAACCTCCTGGGCACCTTTAACTGGTTACGTCTGGCGGCGGATGCGATGAAAGACAACATCCCCGACTCTGACGGCGCACGCGGCGTCATCATCAATACCGCCTCGATTGCTGCCTACGAAGGCCAGATCGGCCAAAGTGCTTACGCCGCATCCAAAGGAGGTGTGGTGTCCCTGACCCTCCCGGCGGCCAGGGAGCTCGCCCGATATGGCATTCGGGTAACTGCCATTGCCCCAGGTTTGTTTGGCACGGCGATGCTTGAATCGATTGATGAAGAAATCAAAGATCGACTCATCGCTGACATTCCGTTTCCTCATCGCTTCGGAAAGCCCACCGAATACTCCGCGATGGTACGGGCAATTATCGAAAATCCGATGCTGAACGGCTCGGTGATACGGCTGGATGCGGCATTGCGCATGCAAGCGCAGTAAGCCCTCGCACGCAACGTCATCACCCGATTCGGATGGCGCTTAAACATCGCATTAATCAGTTATTCGATAGACACCTTTAAATACTCACAAGGCCGTGAACTTGAGAGTTTGACGCTTTAACTAGTGAAGGAGTTCGTACACCCGAAAAAAGCAGCCACTGATTTAAATCATTATTAAACCAGCGTTAATGCTCTCTCGTTCTTCCAATAATAATTGTCGGAGACAAACTAATGCACCCTGAAAACGCCATCGGACACGCCGACCTACTAGATGCCACTTATCGAAAAATAACCTGGCGCTTACTTCCCTATCTGTTTGTCAGCTACGTATTTGCCTACCTTGACCGGGTCAATATAGGGTTCGCCGCCGTACAGATGAAGGCCGACCTTAACTTCTCGGATGCGGTATATGGCTTGGGCGCGGGAATGTTCTTCGTCGGTTATTTCATGTGTGAGATACCCAGTAATCTGTTGATGAACAAAATAGGCGCACGTTTGACCATTGCCCGAATCATGATCTGTTGGGGACTGGTGTCCTGCTGCACAATGCTGGTGACCAGTTCGACATCGTTTTACCTGGTGCGATTGCTACTCGGGATCTTCGAGGCCGGGTTCGCGCCAGGGGTCCTGCTGTATCTGACGCTCTGGTATCCGCCTGCCCGCCGGGCGCAAATGGCTGCTATTTTCCTCAGCGGCGCCGCCATTGCAGGCGTTGTTGGGGCACCGATTTCCGGATGGATCCTCGACGCGATGGACGAAGCCGGCGGCCTGCACGGCTGGCAATGGCTGTTCATGATGGAAGGCGTGCCTTCGGTGCTGCTCGGTGCGTTGGCACTGTTGTTGTTACCTGATCGTCCTTCGGCCGCAACCTGGCTCTCGCATGAAGAAAAAGCTCAGGTTACCGCCAGGCTTGCTACGCCGACATCGAAAGCGAGCCACGACTTCATCGACGCGCTTCGCGATCCCGTGATCTATTACATCGCTATCGCGTGGTTTACCGTTATCTGCGGGATTTATTCGGTGTCGTTCTGGATGCCGATGCTCATGCAGGACGCCGGTATCAAGACCTCAACCGAAATCGGACTGTGGTCGATCATTCCTTACGGAGCTACGGCCATCGGCATGGTGCTCGTTTCGCGACACTCGGACAAAACCATGGAGCGTCGTTGGCATGCGGCTGCCTGCGCTTTGTTAGGAGCAGTAGGGCTGGCTCTATTGCCAATCGTCCATGGCAGCTTTCTGTTGACGATGTTGTCGTTGACCCTCGCCAGCACCGCGGTGTTTTCGGCCATGCCGATCACATTGGCAATGCCCATGTGCTATTTATCCAGCAAAGCTGCGCCGGGCGGCATCGCATTCGTCAACACCATCGGCCTGCTCGGCGGCGTGGTGAGTCCGTACATGCTTGGCCTGATCAAAACCAACACCGGCAGCCTGGATAACGGTCTGTTCGTCATCGCTGCGATGCTCCTGATTGGCGCCGTGTTATTGGTGGGTTTTGTACGTCTTGAACCGCGGATCACCGCCGTGGTGGCCTGAGAACTTCGCTGAATTCTGCGAAAAGACAACTGCATCGAAGGATGCAGTTGTCACGTTTAAACTCCGGTCTTTAATTTATCAATCAGCCCGGTGACTAGCTGCAATAAGAATTATGCGTTTGTCTGCCCGGGCCAAAAATCAAATACTTCATTTAATCCCTTATATTTTATGCTCGTGCAGGAGTATTCCGATGGGCTACACCATGACAGAGAAAATACTGGCCCGAACTGCGGGCCTGGCAACAGTCAATGCTGGTGATGAAGTTCAAGTAAAACCAGACTTCGTACTGGCATACGACTTCCCGGGTTACACTGATCGCTACTTCAAGGAAATGGAAAGCGAGTTCCAGGTCATACAAGTAAAAGAACCTGCGCGCTTTGGTGTTTTTATCGACCATATGATTCCCGCTATTACGCCGGGCGAAGAACAATTCCACAAAGAAACCCGCGACTGGGCGACTCGTAATGGAGTTGAAGTGTTCGAGCGTCGGGGTATCGGCCATCAGGTCGCGGCGGAAGTCGGCTATGCCGTACCGGGCGCATTGGCGGTGCATTTCGACCCGCATATTTCACAACTGGGCACCTTCGGCACACTCGCCCTGGGTATTCACCGCAACATGCTGGAAGCCTATGTTCAGGACACCGTTTCCCTGCGTGTGCCCGAGACGGTACGTATCGACTTCAATGGCCAATTGCAGGCAGGCGTGATGGCTCGCGATGTGCTCAATTATCTGGTTAAAACCCTGGGACCCAGCGCGTGCCAGTTTTGTGTAATGGAACTGGCAGGGAGTGGGCTCGCCAGCCTGTCGGTGGAAGGCTTGCAGACCATCACCGGGCTGGCCATGTTCACCGGGGCGATTTCCGCGATCGTCGCACCGGATGCCGTGAGGCTCGATTATGCCCGTTCCAGGTCGCGCAAAGTGCTGGAACCGGTCTACAGCGATGCGGATGCTCGCTACCGGGCGGTCCACACCATCGACCTCGGCACCATCGAACCCTTGATTGTGATTCCGCCCAGCTCCGCTGGAACCCGCGATCTGACTGACTATCTCGGTCTCGAGGTGCATGTCGGCTACCTCGGTTCCTGTGCTTCTGGCCGTCTCGAAGACCTGCGCATTGCTGCGCAAATTCTCAAGGGCCGCACGCTGGCGCCCGGGTTTTCACTCTACGTGGTGCCCACCAGTCAACAGATCATGGCGGCCGCAGCTAAAGAAGGGTTGCTGACCACACTGGTCGAGGCCGGCGCATTCATCTCCTCGCCCAGTTGCGATTATTGCTACGGGCGCATCGGAACCATGAATGCAGGACAACGCGCAGTCTCCACCGGCACCTTGAATGTTCGCGGGCGGATGGGCAGCTCCGACTCCGAAATCTATCTGTGCAGTGCTGCTGCCGTGGCGGCGGCCGCCATTGAAGGCAAGGTTGCCGACCCTCGTCATTACCTTTGAGGATTCGTCATGAGTTTGGTCAATTTGCGCGGCCGCGTCGCCTATGTATTTGAAGAAGAAAATTTCGATATCGATCAAATCGTCGGCGTCAAAAACATCCGGATAAGCGATGCCGAGGTGTTGGCCAAGGTGGCCATGAACGCTTACGACGAGCACTTTGCCGAGCGTATGCGGCCGGGTGATCTGTTAGTCGGCGCAGCCAATTTCGGCTACGGCCATCCGCACTATCCGCCAATGATAGCCATGCGCAAGCTGGGCATAACAGCCGTCATCGCAGAATCTTTTTCCCCGGGTTACTGGTGGGGCGAAATGGCCGAAGGCTTCGCACAAATCGAGTGCCCGGGTATCACCCGACTGGTGAGCCGCTGGGATGAAATAGAAGTGGATTGGAAAGAGCACCGGGTCATCAACCTCAGTCGAGGCACTGAACTGATTTTCAAGCCATTCAGTGCCTCGGATTTATTGGTTCTCGAGGCTGGCGGGCTCATTCCTTACCTCAAGCTGAAACGTCAATGCCCCTAGCGCCGTCCCTTTACAGGAGAGTTGAAATGCATGCAAAGAAAGGCTTTTATCCGCTGACCGAGGCCTTCAGCGGTCCAAAGGCGTTAGTGATACCTGGGGCCTATGATGCCTTGAGCGCCATGCTCGTCCAGGCGGCAGGTTACCCGGCAGTCTACGTTGGCAGCTATGCAACAGCCGCAGCCGGATTCGGACTTGCCGACGTCGGCGTGTTGACGCTCGAGGAGTTAGCCCGTCATGCCAAGTCTGTCAGTAGCGCCGTCAGCGTGCCGGTGATTGCCGATGCCGAGGGCGGTTTTTTCGACCCTGCCAATATCTGGCGAACAGTACAGGCGTTTGAAGAGGCTGGCGTGTCGGCCATTCACATTGAAGATCATGCCGGTGGTAAACACACTGATCTGGAACAAAAACTGGTTCCGCTTGAATTGATGCTACAGCGCCTGCAAGCAGCCTTGGATGCTCGACGCAACCCTGAGTTCTTGATCATTGCTCGAACTGACGCCATCTGGGCCACGCATGATGTCGACGAATGCGTCGAACGTTTAAAAGCATTCGCCAATATCGGGATCACCCACTTTTTTGCCAACGGTGCAGATCCTGCGACCCTGCGGAAAATTAAACAGAAAGTTCCCGGCAAGTACATCGTGATCAATCTACCCAGCGTTCGTCATCGTGATGAATGGGACGGCGCAGCGGATCTAGTCATCGATTATGGCTTCTGCCTGCTGGCAGTGACCAAGGCGCTTCAAGTTGCGCTGAAACAATACAAGAGCGATCCGGATGCGGATCGATCGGACGTGCTTCTCGAAGACTTCGAAACCTTCGAGCGTCGTTTGGGATATGCCGATTTCACCGAACGCGCCCTGCGTTATACAAGCAATGAAAGCTGATCGCCCCATACACCATCGAACTTGTCCCATCCGATGGTCGACACTGTCGGAAGGGTTGGATTTTCCTCCCGGAGCGCTCATGAACCCGATGGCGTATCTAGTACTGTGCCTACAACTGTTGACACCGCCTCATGCGGCTCGTCCTCCGGAGATCGTGATGGATACGAGAACGATCCTGCCTTGGGCGGGCTTCGGTCATCCTCCAGATCCCCAGCACCCGGATGCACGATAAACTTTGTTTCAGCCATCCACGGTGCTAGAAGCAAACGCCTCTGGCCTGCTCACACAAGCCAGAGGATTTGGTGGTCTGCCCTACCCTGCCACTAAACGTCGTTTCCGTGAGGTGCCTTCAAGCGCTCCCTCGATAATGTGCTGCACCAGGTACTCCGCGTCCCGCGCTACACCCGAGAAACGTCCTGATCCCCAGGTGTACAACCACGGCAATCCAAGAAAGTACAAACCAGACTGTGCCGTTACTCCGCGTTGGTGGCCAGGATGGCCACGCCCATTGAAGACCGGTGCCTCGACCCAAGTGAAATCCGGACTGAAGCCAATACACCAGATGATGCTGGTGATGCCCTCGCTCACCAGGTCCAGCTCACTACGCTCCTGCACGGGTACCCAACTCGGCTGGTAGCGCTCGCCGGAAGGCGCATCAATCCCTTGTTGCTCGATGTACTTGTCGATCGAGCCGTTGATCCGGTTGTACACCGCATCGGCGTTGTCCAGATTCTCGGCCAGGTTGTTCGCGAACTGCAGGCGTGTACCTTGCAAGCCGTCGAGCCGACCGAACAGCTCCATGCCTTCGCGGGCAAAGTTGCGCAGGTCAATATCACGGCCACCATCGCGACCGGTCACGTAGTGGTTGGTGTTATCGCGCACGCCTTCACGCAACGGATGGGTATCAACGCCAATCTCGTAGTAACCCATTTCCGCCAGCCAATCGACCACGTCCTTGCCCCGGTAGAAACGTGCGCAACGTGGCGCATCACCGACAGCCAGATAGACTTTGCGCCCGGCCAGGTGCAAGTCCTCGGCGATTTGCGCACCCGACTGCCCGGAGCCAACGACCAGCACATTGCCGATGGGCAAGGCCTGCGGATTGCGGTATTGCTCGGAGTGAAGCTGATGAATACCCGCCGGCAAGCGTTCGGCCAGGCGCGGGATGATCGGTGTGTGATAACCGCCCGACGCGACAATCACCTGATCGGCGGTGAATTCGCCTTGCGAAGTATGCACCTCGAAACCACCTTGGGTTCGAGGCACCACGCGCTGGACCGTGACACCTTCACGGGCCGGAGCATTGACCGATTTGACGAATCCGGCCAGGTATTCGTTGATCTCGTCCTTCTTCATGAACCCATGAGGATCGCTGCCGTTGAAGCCGTCTGTGTAACTGTAGCCAGGCAATGCGCATTGCCAGTTGGGCGTCACCAGACTGAAGGCATCCCAGCGCTGATTGCGCCAGGTGTGGGTCAGGCTGTGTTTTTCCAGGACCAGATGATCGATGCCCTGCTGTTGCAGGTAGTAGCTGGCGGACAACCCGGCCTGACCGCCGCCGACGACGATCACGCTGTGGTGTGGAGTTTTGATTGAAGTGAGGTGGCTGGTCATGGGGTGCTCCGGTACTGGGTAACGAAAGGGTTAAGGGAAAAATCGATGAATCAGAATGAACCCCAGCCGGTGCCGAACACCTGACCGGCGCCTTCGGTACGCATGCTCAGAATGTCCACCTGGCCATCGGCGAGGGCTGGATCAACTAGGTAACTGGCCTGGCCCTTGAGGGAACTCAAGGTGTCCATCGCCGAACTGCAATAGAAACCCTTGACCTGCTTGACCCGTTCCGAGGCATTGTTCAATGCGCTTTCGATGCGTTGCAGAAAGTCCGTCAGCGGGTAACTGGCGCCCTCCTCCAGGTATTGATAGATCACGGTCGAAGGCGAATAACCGGTCGCTTCCCGGCCATTGGGCCAGCGGATTTTGAAATTGACGGCGGGCATGTCAGTGCTCCTGTTGATTAGGTTTTAAAGCGGTCAGATCGAGATGGGGATAGCTGAAGCCGGTAAACGGCTGCTCGCGCAGGTTCCAGAAGTCGCCGTGTTGTGCGCCGGACTGGACACGCAACGTGCCACTGGCGTTGACCTGGCCAATGCGTTCGCAGCGCACGCCTTCAAAGGCAAAAGCGCTCTGCACTTGCGGCCAGTCACGCTCATCCAGCGTCATCAAAAAGCCATAGCTGGGAAACACCTGAAGCCAGCGAGCGAGATCGGCATCCGGCGGGCACGGCAGCGACGCCAGGTCGATGGTCGCGCCGCAGCCGGTGGTTTCCAGCAACATCAACAGGCTGCCGAGGACACCGGCGTTGCTGATGTCTTTAGCCGCGTGCAGGCGCTCGGCTTCAGCCAGGCGCGGCAGCACATCGAGCTTGCTGCGCAAGCGTTCGGCGCGTACGCCATCGAAGGCTTTCCAGTACGTGCTGTTGGCATGCCAATGCCCTTCAAGGTCCACCGCCATGGCGATGACCTGGCCGGGACCGACATGCAAGGTCGACAGTAATTTTCGGGCGCTGCCGGTAATGGCCACCGCCAGCGCAGCTGGATTACCCGCCGTGAGGCTGGTGTGCCCACCGGCCAGCAGCAAACCATAGGCCTCGCAAGCAGCGCGAATACCCTTGAGGATTTGCTGCGCGGCCGCGTCGTCGTGATGCCAATAAGCGTTGACCACCGCCGTGGCGCGACCGCCCATGGCGGTGATGTCGCTGACATTGGCCATGACCGCCGACCACCCGGCAAACCACGGTGCCGCCTCGACGAAGGCCGGCAACATGCCTTCGATGGCCAGCAGCTGAAAATGATCGCCACAGGCAATCGCTGCCGTGTCATCGCCGGGCAGGGCGTAAAGTTGCTCGCGGGTCAGCGCTTGTGTTGCGCTGCCGATAACGGCCGCAGGTTGCTGGATCGCCTGTTTCGAGCGCATCGCTGGGGTGTTGCGCAAGGTCTCGAGCAGCGCGGGTAAATCAACGACGTCAGTCATGGCGAGCCACCTTCAGCGCACGTAACGACACTTGGCGCGGCATCAACGGGTAGCTCGGCAAATCCGCCTGCATCAGGTAATGCGGCTGGCCGAGCAATTCCAGTTGTTCGAGGGTTTGCCAGCTCAAGCCGTGAAAGTAGGTTTCGTTTTGCGTCTGTACAGTGGCGCGAAACATCTCGCAACCCAGGTCCTTGGCCCGAGACACCGCTTCATTGACCAGCGCCCTACCAATCATGCTGTGCCGCCGATACGCCGGCGCTACGCACAAGCGTCCGCCGTACCACAAACCCGGCTCTGGCTGATAGATGCGCACCGCACCGACCACCTGATCAGCGATGCCGCAATTGCCGGCCAAGGCGACGATGGCGATCGCCTGGAAATCATGGCTGTCTTTGTCCTGCACCAGCAGTTGTTGCTCATCGGAAAACACCGAACGGCGCAGGGCGAAATAGGCCTGTTTCTCCCAGTGTTCGCTGGCGGGTTTGACCAGCAATTCACCGGCACGGAACGGTTCGAACGTGCTGTCGACCAAAGCAAAGGCGAGATTCAGCATGGGTGTTCTCCGGCTTATTCGTAGCTTTTCAGGGCCGAGCACGCGCCGCATTTGGCGCACCCAGCGTTGATCTGATCGGAGTGCAAACCGTGGCGACGTAGGCTGGCGCCGATCTGCGGGTAGAGCCTGGCCATCATCGCGCTGTCGGGTTTCGGGTGATGAGCCAACGGTGTGCCATCGATGGGTACGAACGGCACCACGAACGGGTACACACCCAGCGCGCATAAACGCTCGCTCATTTCACTGATCGCTGCTTCGCTGTCACCCAGGCCGGCGAGGATGTAAGTGCTGACCTGGCCACGGCCAAACACTTCGACCGCCGCACTGAAGGCTTCGAAATAACGGCTCAACGGGACTTCGGCCTTGCCCGGCATGATCCGTTGGCGCACTTCATCGGTGACCGCTTCCAGGTGCATGCCGAGCGACACTACGCCGCTGTCGGCCAAGCGTTGGAACCAGTGATCGTCGTCCGGCGGCTCGCACTGGGCCTGAATAGGGAGATCGACGGCGGCTGTGACCGCCGCGGCGGATTCACACAAAATCGCCGCGCCACGGTCCGGGGTTTGTGGAGTGCCGGTGGTCATCACCATATGCTTGACGCCGTCGAGTTCCACTGCAGCTTTTGCCACTTCGGCCAGTTGCTGCGGACGTTTTCGGGCAATGGTCTTACCCGCTGCCAGCGACTGGCCGATGGCGCAGAACTGGCAGGAACTGCCGCGGTCATTGAAGCGAATGCAGTGCTGCAACACCGTGGTAGCGAGTACATCACTGCTGTGCAACGTGGCTATTTTCCAATAAGGGATACCGTCGGCAGTGCTCAAACCATAGAACTTCGGCACGCCTGGCATCTGCACTTGACCGACCTGCAGGCCTTCGCGAAAGATCAGCGCCTGGCTGCCATCGGCGCTGGGTTGCGCTTGATAGGGTGAATCCTGCGAGGCCTGATTGAGGATCGGCACCATCATGGTCCGGCTGCCAAAACTCAGCGCCTTGTGATCCGACGGTCCCGCGCCACCTTGCCGGGACAAGCCGTTCTGCGCAGCCGGCCAACGCACGCCATGGCATTGCAGTTCAGCGAGCAATTCATTGGTTTGCATGATCGGACTCCTCGTCGGCAACCGATGCAAAGTGGCCGCCGCGCTCATGGACATGCGCCGTGGGCGTGCGGTCGATCAACAGGCTGAGCAACTCCGGACGGCTGTAGTGCCCGACCGAATCCATCATGCGTTTGCGCTTGTCGATCAGTGCCAGATCGAGGTCGGCAATCACCACGCCTTCGCCGGAACGCAGCGGTTCTCCGAGCAATTTGCCTTCGGGAGAGACGATGGCGGTGAAGCAGCCACCCGAGATCGGGCCGAGGCCGCAACCGGTGTCATGCATGATCTGGCCCTGCTGATCGGCATCCAGCCATGCGGTGGCGTTGACCACGAAGCAGCCGGATTCCAGGGCGTGATGGCGGATGGTGACTTCGATTTGCTCGGCAAAAATATCGCCCACCAAGGAGCCGGGAAACATCGCAGCGTGGATCTGCTCGCCGTCCGCCATCAAGGCGTAACGGGCCAGCGGGTTGTAATGCTCCCAGCAGGCCAGCGAGCCTATGCGCCCCACGGCACTGTCGATCGCGCGCAGTCCCGAACCATCGCCCTGACCCCAGACCATGCGTTCGTGGTAGGTCGGGGTGATCTTGCGTCGATGCTGAATCAGGCTGCCGTCGGCATCGAACAGTAATTGCGCGTTGTAGATCGTGCCGCCATCGCGTTCGTTGACGCCGATGGAAACGACCATCCCCGCTTGCTTGCAGGCCTCGCCAATCGCCAGCGTGGCGGCGGATGGCACCGTGACCGATTGATCGAGCAATTTGAGGTGCTGTGCGCCCATGGCAAACGCCGGTTGCACAAACGAAAAGTACGGGTAGTAAGGCACCACCGTTTCCGGAAACACGGCGAACTGCACGCCTTTTCGACCGAGTGCGATGATCTGTTGGCAGACCTTGTCCACGGTGCCTTCGCGGCTGTAAAGCACCGGGCTGATTTGTACGGCGGCTGCGCGAATAATGGCCATGAGGGGTCCTGAGGTCAGTAGTGTTTGTAAGATCGACAACGGTCCTGTAGGAGCTTGCTTGCGATGCGGGCGGTGCGGTGTATCAGACGCACCGCCATCGCGAACAAGCTCGCTCCTACATATCAGGCCGTCCAGGTATCGATAATCATCGCGCCCTCACGGCGCATCAGCAGGCGCAGGTCCATTACGTCCAACGGATTGATCGGGCGGATGCCTTCGATCAGGGCTTTTTCGGTCTGCCCGTACAGGGCTTGCAGGGCGAAGCGGCAGGCGTAGACCTCACCGCCCTCTTCCATGAATTGAATGAGCTGCTTGTTGACCGCCAGGTGACCGGGGAAGGCTTCGGCACCCAGCGTCGGGAAACCGCGCTGCACACCCAGTTGCACACCCGGCCCGTACAGCAGAATCTTAGTTTCGAAGCCTTTGCGCAGCAGGCGTTTGGCCTGAAGCATATTTACCAGGCCAATGGAGCCCTCGAAGGCGATGGTGTGGAAGGTGATCAGGACTTTTTCGCCGGGCTCGGCCTTGATGTCTTCGAAGACTTTCTCTTCGTAATTGACCAGGAAGTCGCCGTCTTTGTAATGGGGGATGTCCACGGTTGGCATAGTGTCGCTCTCCAGTTGCTTCGTGCTTGAACGCCAGCCTGTGTTGGCTGCCGGGTTACAGGAGAGAGAGCGAATGCCGTGCCAGGAAATAAAATTATTTTCTGTGCAGTGGTAAGTGATTGATTAGGTTACGAATGACAATCTGATCCGGTTTTATATTGCGCATCTGATGCTATCGGTGAATCACGCATTCCCGTAGAAATACGAATATTCGTAGCGGCCAATCACGAGACTTCGTAGCCATGACTGAAACAGACTCTCTCAACGGCTGGGCCGATCTGGCGTATTCGTCGCGGCACATGGTGTTCGAGCATTGCGCCGAGGCCATCGCGCTGCTCAACCCGTTTTCTGATCGGCTGGGTGACCTGAACATTGCTGCCTGTAAGTTGCTCGGCTACCCGCGTCAGGAGTTGCTGGAGCTACCGGTGAGCAAGCTGTTCGGCCATCAATTGGCCGACCTGATCGTGTTCACCCAGGCAGTGATGGACAAAGGTCGTGGCTGGACCGAAGAGTTGAGCTGCAACTGCAAAAGCGGCGAGCGCATCGAGCTGGAAATCTCCGCCACCACCTTGCAGATCAAGGGTGAGCAGCACTTGATTCTGGTGATGCGCGAGTTGAGTCATGAAAAGTACCAGCGCGACCAGGCGCATACCGAGCGCACCATGCGCGGCGGGCTGATCGAGTGGCGCAACATTCTCAACCTGTTTCAGGAAAGCGAGCGCGATAACCAGCTGTTGCTCAGTTCGGTGGGCGACGGCATCTACAGCATCAACAGCGAAGGCCTGGCCACCTTCGTCAACCCGGCCGGCGCGCGTATGTTGGGCTGGGAACCCCAGGACATGATCGGCAAGAACATCCATCGCATTCATCACCATACCCACGCCGACGGCAGCCATTACCCGGTCGAAGAGTGCCCAATCTACAAGGCCGTGCGCGACGGCGTGGTTCATGAAGGTCGCCAGGAAGTGTTCTGGCGCCGTGACGGCAGCTCGTTCCCGGTGGAATTCACCAGCACGCCGGTGATATCGGACGGCCGAATCGTCGGCGCGGTGGTGGTATTTCGCGACATCACCGAGCGGCGCAGTACCGAAAACCAACTGCAAAATGCCCTCGATGAACTCAAGGTCCTCAAGGATCGCCTGGAGGAGCAGAACGCCTACTTGCAGGAAGAGATTCATATCGAACACAACTTCCGCGAGATCGTCGGCCAGAGCGAGCCGATCAAAAAAATCATCAAACAGATCGACGTGGTCGCCCCCACCGATGCCAGCGTGTTGATCAACGGCGAGTCGGGGACGGGAAAGGAACTGATCGCTCGCGCCATCCATCAGGCCAGCCGTCGTAATGCCAGCCCGCTGATCCGGGTCAATTGCGCGGCGATTCCTGCCGAATTGTTCGAAAGCGAATTCTTCGGGCACATTCGCGGTGCCTTTACCGGCGCTGTGCGAGATCGCGTCGGGCGCTTTGAACTGGCCGATGGCGGTACGCTGTTTCTCGACGAAATCGGCGAAATCCCGCTGGAGCTGCAAAGTAAACTGCTGCGGGTTTTGCAGGAAGGCCAGTTCGAACGGGTCGGCGAAGAACGCACCCGCAAGGTCGATGTGCGGATCATTGCCGCGACCAATCGCGATCTGCGCCAGGAAGTCGCTGCGAAGCATTTTCGTGAAGACTTGTATTTCCGGCTCAACGTTTTCCCGATCCAGTCTCCGGCGCTGCGTGAACGTCCGATTGATATTGCGCCCCTGGCGGCGCACTTCCTCAAGCAGACCGGCAAGCGCCTGAACATGCCAGGGCGGCGCTTGCGTAACAGCGATATCGAGCGGCTGCAAAGCTACTCCTGGCCGGGGAATATTCGCGAACTGCAAAACGTCATTGAGCGCGCGCTGATCACCTCCGTCGGGGCGGATCTGAACCTGGACTTACCCGACGAACCTAAAACCACCGTCACCCAAAAGCCTTTCCCCTCGTCCCAGATCATGACTGACGCGCAGATTCGGGAGCTGGAGCGCAACAACATGAAGGCCGCGCTCAAGGCCTCCGACGGCAAACTGTTTGGAAAAGGTGGCGCAGCCGAACTGCTGGGCCTGAAACCCACGACCTTGGCGTCGAGGTTCAAGCGGCTGGAAATCAAGTTGGAGAACTGATTCGATCGTGGGCATGGTTTGGCACTTGACCACGCAATCTCGTAAAAGCCTCTACGAAAATTCGTATTTCCACGCAATTACGTAATTTCTGCGACGCCATCAGCGATGCCCTGGCGTATCGGACACTAAAAAATAATATTTATTATCAAATAGTTAGCGACTAGCTTGAAACCATCAACGTGCTGGCACGACCTTCGCTTCTGAGTGCTGCAACCGATAAGCCAAACGGGCCATCGATAACAGCAGATCCAGGATGCCTACCATGCCGACAACCTCTGCTTTCACCGTCTCACGTTCAGAAACCTACCTGGCTTCGATGCCCAACCTGGCCTTCACCGGCCTGTCGGAAAACTGGTTATTGAAAGAATGCGGGCATCAACATTGGCTCGCACTGGCCCAACTGCATGATCGGCCTCTGCCTGATTTCGTGGATGAGCAAGGGCGCATCGCCTATGCCGCGTTCACCGCAGTCAAAACATGGAATTTACAGCTGGAAGCCATCATCGAGAATCGCTCGTTCCAGATTCATACGCGGATCGGGCGCGGTGGACAGGCCCGGCATTACAGCGAACATGAGGTTAGACTGGGTGATCGCCTTGTGGGGCAACTGGCATTGCTGTCCACCTTTGTGAGCCGTCAAGTACCGGGCGATAATCGCAGTGTCAGCAAAGCATGTTTGAACGGCACTCAAGTACCCGCGACCCCGCTACCTGAGGCGTTGCAAGCACTGCAAGCCGACAATCGTCGAATACGCAGCGGCGACTGGTGCAGTCATTTCGGCATTGACCGTCAATCAACCGAAGCGCGCGTGTTTGATTTTACGCCCTGCCCTGACATCGACTTCAACGGTGCCGACCTTCTGTACTTCGCCAACTTTCAGGCCCTGGTCGAACGTGCGGAATGGGCACTATTGGGATTGCGCCACCCCGGCCACATTCGTCAACGCGAGCTGCACTTCTACGGCAACCTCAATATCAGCGACAGCGTGCAGCTCAGACTGCACACCTGCCAGTCAGGTCATCGAGAGTTGCACTGGTGTGAAGTGTATCGGCGCAGCGACCTCTTCAAGCTGGCTGACATTTTCACCCGGAAAATCCACCTCTCCGATTGCAGCCGACCATGAGCCATCCTCCTCTCTGGCGGCCCGAAGGCCTGCGACTCAAGCCGGTGTACCACGGCAGTGACCTGGACGGTCTCGAGCACCTGCACAGCCTGCCCGGCAAAGCGCCTTTTGTGCGCGGCCCCTATTCGAGCATGTACCCGGAAAAACCTTGGACCGTGCGCCAGTACACCGGATTCGCGAGTGCCGACGCCAGCAATCAGCGTCTGCGGCAACGTTTGTCCGAGGGCGCAACGGGTATATCACTGGCCTTCGATCTGCCGACTCATCGCGGTTACGACTCAAGTGATCCGCAATGGCAGGCGGATGTCGGCAAGACTGGTGTCGCCATCGATAGCGTCGAGGACATGGCCGAACTGCTTGACGGCATAGCTCTGGACCAGGTGTCGGTGTCACTTACCATGAGCGGCGCAGTGCTGCCGGTGTTGGCAGCGTTCATCGTTGCCGCAGAAGAATCTGGCGTCGCTGCGACTCAACTCAGCGGCACGATCCAGAACGATATTCTCAAAGAGTTCACGGTACGCAACACCTACATTTTTTCGCCAGAACCCTCAATGCGCATTACCACGGACGTGATCGGCTACTTGAACGAACACGTGCCGCGGTTCAACCCGATTTCGGTGTCCGGCTATCACTTTCAGGAGGCCGGTGCGGATGCGGTGCTGGAGCTGGCATTGACCTTGGTCAACGCCAGAACCTATGCCGAGGAGGTGCAAAAAAGCGGGCTGGACCTGCAAAGTTTCTGTGAACGAATCAGTTTCTTTTTCGGCATCGGCAGCGACTTTTTCACCGAAATCGCCAAGTGTCGCGCGGCCCGTCTGCTCTGGTCCGAAATCACCCAGGCCCTGGGCGTGCAGAGTGAAAAAGGCCGGGCACTGCGCATGCACTGCCAGACCTCAGGCTGGTCGCTCTGTGCTCAGGATCCGCTCAACAATGTTACGCGCACCACCGTCCAGGCCATGGCCGCGGTATTTGGCGGTACGCAGTCTCTGCATACCAACGCCTGGGACGAGGCCTTGACACTACCCAGTGAGGCCTCGTCGAGATTGGCCAGCAACACCCAGCACATCCTTCAACAGGAAACCGGACTCTGTGATGTGGTCGATCCTTGGGCTGGGTCCTACCTGATGGAATCACTGACAGCAAAAATAGCTTCGCTGGTTCGTCGACGAATCGCGGAGATGGATGCCCGGGGTGGCGTGCTGCAGTCGATAGAGTACGGTTGGATCAGTCAGGCCATTCATTTGCAAGCAATGGCCACCCAGGCCCGCCTTGACGGCGGGATTCAACGGCGCGTTGCTTTAAGCGAACAAGTACAGACAACGCAAGAAGGAGCGTCCGCCATCGACAGCCAGGCACTGCACGACCGTCAGTGCCAACGCCTGAGCCACTTGCGCCTGAGGCGCGACACTACTCGGGTTGAAGACCTTCTGCATTCGATTACTGAGTGCGCACGCTCGGGCCAGGGCAACTTGCTGGAGGCGACCGTGGCGGCTATCAGAGCTCGGGCGACATTGGGTGAATGCACCCAGGCACTGGAAATAGTCTGGCCACGATTTCGGCAGGACCTGAGCTTTCACCGCGGTCACTTTGGCCCCTCCGTGTGCAAACAACCTGGTTGGGCGCGGGTCGCTGCGTGCATCGCGAATTTTGCCTCTCACCATGGGCGGCCGCCCAGGATTGTTCTGAGCAAGCTGGGTCAAGACGGGCATGACCGAGGGGTTCGGCTAATGGCTGCGGCGCTATCCGATGCAGGCTTCCAGGTGCGCCTTCTGCCGCTGTTTCAAACGCCGATTCAATTACTTGAATCACTGGATGACGATAGCCCGGTGGACCTGATTGGAATTTCCAGCCTGGCCGGGGCACATCACGAATTACTCACTGAACTGTTGAACCTGTTGAACGAACGCGAACTCGACGTTTCGGTGGTGGTGGGAGGAATCATTCCGGACGCCGACGCGCGACAGTTACTGCGCTTGGGAGTCAAAGCTTGTTTTGGTCCTGGCCAGGACGTGATTGAAATTATTGAACACCTGGTCGATCTACTCGTGCCCCCACATTCGTAGCGCCATACATCAACTTGACTCCCCTTGGGCACCGAAGGTTTACCCTACTCCGCAAGATGCACCACGGGATAGCGAATGGGCGGTGACTCGCTTATTGACCTTAAACGATGACTGAAAGCTGCCAAGTCAACTGCGTCTCCACAGGAAACGAAAATACGCACTTGGCAAAATGAATAAATATGCAACTTCATTCATCGCTGACAACAAGCGATCGGCGGTACAAAGTTAATCACTCCGCTTACAAGGAGATTGAGACTTGTTGCATTCAGCATAATAAAAACTGTGTGAGCGCGACATCACTAACCTCCCCACACAACTAATAATACGCTTTAATCCTTATCTCGCATGACTTGGAACCTAAAGGTGGAGTTAAATAGAATTGAGATTTTTCTGCCGTCTGACAACGTGGATGCCATTGTTGACCAAGCTACCGCTCTTGATTTTTTTGCAATCGAGACTGGCAAAAAACTCAGTTGTCTGTATTGGGTGTACTGGCTAACTTGGACGATAGATCACCGCCCGAGTTACTCCCTAAACTATTAGGAATATGAAAATGCGAATTGCCGTCCTTAATGATATTCACCATGCCTACGAAAATACCGCTGGTATCCGCCGATTGCGTGAACACGCTCAGGTCAAGATCTTCACTGGACCTATTAGCGGGCCGAGCGATTTGAGAGGTTTTGATGCGGTCATTGCCAATCGTGAGCGGACCTTGTTCACTGCGGAGTTTTTGGAACAATTGCCAGATCTTCGTATTATCGCTCAAACGGGCAATCATGCTTATCATATCGATCTGGAAGCCGCGCAAAAGCTGGGTATCGTGATTGCCAAAGCAACAGGGGGGTTCTGCACCAGTGCGGGTGAATTCACCTTCGGATTGATGATGGCGTTGATGAGAGAAATCCCATGGGTCGACAACGCGGTCAAAAATGGTGATTGGCCGACGCCCATGACGCGAGTGCTGCGCGGCAAAACGCTGGGCATTGTAGGTATGGGCAATATCGGTCGTTACGTAGCGCAGGTTGCCCAAGTGTTTGGCATGAATGTCGTCGCTTGGGGGCCCAGGCTTACAGCGGAAATCGCTACAGCGGTTGGAGCCAAGGCATTGGACCTGGATGAGTTGATGAAGCAGTCAGACATCGTTTCGGTTCATGCTACGTTGGCTGCAGAATCGAGAGGCCTGATTGACGCACGACGTTTGGCCTTGATGAAACCATCAGCCTACATTGTCAATACCGCACGCGGCCCCATTATCGATGAAGCCGCGCTTGTGCACACTCTTGCAGAAGGTCGTATAGCTGGCGCAGCACTGGATGTATTCGATCAGGAACCCCTGCCTAAAGGGCATGCCTTGACTGGCCTCTCCAATGTAATCCTCACTTCCCATATCGGCTGGCCGACCGATGAGATGTATGCGCAATTCGCTGACGCCGCTGCTGACGCTTTGCTTGGATGGAAGCAAGGCGTTGATGTCCCGCGCTTCCTCCCTCACCACTAATACTCGCCCTTCCCCGGGGCCGATCGGTCCCGGTCAACAACAAGAATAAAAGGAAGAGGTTTCGATGCTTACTGTATTGATTTTATTAGCGATCGTGGCGTCCATCGGTATTGGCTATTGGCTAAACGTCAACACCGGACTCTTGGCGATTGTATTCGCCTATTTACTCAGCGTTTGCATACCCGGTATATCGCTGAACGATTTGGTCTCACTTTGGCCTACAAAACTGTTCCTAATCATCTTTGGTGTCACGTTTTTCTTCGGTTTTGCTATCGCAAACGGCACACTTGAGCAAATAGCAAACCGGGTCGTCTATGCGACACGCAATCGTCCTGCGATGATACCTTTTGCCTTATATGGACTGGTAATGCTGATTTCTGGCGTGGGACCAGGACACTACGCTGTATTTGTTTTTCTCTCCCCCCTAGTTATGGCAGTCGCAAGCAAAACCGGCATGAGTCGACTGCTGGGGGCTGTGATCGTTGTATGCGGCGGAATGGCCACTACTTTCAATAGCATTAGCCTCGGTGGTCGAGTAACCCAAGGAATCTTTGAACAAATGGGCTTCAACACCCCCACTGCGGAACTCTTTACACACCAATTATTGTTGGATTCACTAATCGTACAAACTGTAATCTTTGTTGCCTCCTATCTGTTGCTGCAAGGCTACAAGACCCGATGTTTAGTGGTGGATGCTCCGCCTCTATTAGATGCAGTGCAGCGTAAAACGGTCATTCTTGTGCTAGTCATATTGGGACTCGTCGTTATACCTAGCCTTTTGGCTGTAATTATCCCTGGACAAGGAATCTTCACAACTATCAGATCAGCAGTAGATCCAACATTCATCTCAATACTGGGTGTTGTCTTGGCGCTGATTTGCAAAATCGGAGATGAACGCATTGCCCTGACCAAAGTGCCGTGGTCAATCATCATATTGCTGTGTGGAATGGGAATGCTCATCTCCGTAGCAACGAAGGCTGGCACCATCGACGTTTTATCTCAATGGTTGGGATTACATGTTGGAAGTAACTCCGTGGTTTACGCCACCGGAATCTGCGCTGGGATTATGAGCTTTTTTTCAAGTACGCTTGGTGTAGTAATGCCAACGTTGTATCCGATCGTACCGGGCCTGGCTGCACAGACGGGCGTGGGTCCAACAGTCCTATTTTCCGTCATTACTTCCTGCGCAATCATGACTGGGTTCTCGCCGTTTTCTTCTGCAGGCGCCATGGCACTGGCAGGTGTCCAGGAAGATGCCGAGCGCAGCAGACTTTTCTATCAACTCTTCATGGTTCCGCTGTTAGGTATAATAGTTGTATTCGCATTGGCATTTCTGAGAGTGCTGGGATAAGTAATACTATTAAGACAGATACTCGGAGGCACGATGGTGAGGACCGGGCATGAGTGATGTTCCTTTGTGCAAAAATGCATAGAACGTGTGCAGGGATGGGGAATTTTCAGCATGGGGGTGTTTCATCAGAATGATCACAAGCCGACATGACGACGCTCATGAAGGTAAACAACGTGACTTCTGGAGAAATATCATGAAATTTATAACCACCCTTGGCACTCTGGTGATTGCAACCGTTAGCGCTTTTGCTTATGCAGACCAGGACACCGTGCCCCCCACCACCCCTTACAGCTATGCAATGAAGCTCGATGTGGCCAAGGTGATTGCCATGGATGAACCTGATTCCGCAACGTGCCAAGTGATCGAGGCGTATATGACCTACAGTACGACCGCAGGGAGTGTGAAACGAATCAGTTATCGAAAATTTGCCCAATCGTGCAACTTTCAGAACTGATGCTGTTTGTTAACCGCTCAATCGGAAGCCTAGCCGTGGCAATGTGGCGTTGCCACGTGACAGGCAGGCACCATAATCCGGCAAAGGACGTACGTGATGTTTGATTGGGAAGATCTGCGCTACTTCTCGGTGTTTGCTCAAGAACAGTCGTTATCCGCAGCAGCTCGCAGGTTAAAAGTTGATCACGCGACAGTAGCAAGGCGAATCAGTGCACTGGAATCGTCATTGAATCTTAAATTGGTAGACCGTCGCCCCAGGTCCTACGTGCTGACAGCGGACGGCGAACGAATTGCCATTTTGGGCAAACGCATGGAAGTCGAATCCTTTGCAGTGGAGCGCAGTGCGTTAGCAGGTCAGGTCGGGGTTGTCGGGGAGGTGACAGTCAGCGCGCCGCCTGCGTTGGCCTGTTCATTAATTGCTCCGCACCTAGGGAAACTTCGTCAGCAACATCCTCAACTTTCTCTGCAACTGCTGGGCAATTTAGGCAGCGCGTCCCTCACTCGTCGGGAAGCGGACATCGCTGTTCGCTTGAGCCGCCCTACAGAGCCCGACTTCGTCGCGCGAAAAATCACAACCATTCCGTTTGCCTTGTATGGCTCCGCCGATTATCTGGATCGGACACCCGCCGATCAGTTGACCTTCATCGCCTATGACGAAAGCATGGACCAAACCACTCAGCAGCTATGGTTGCTGAAACAAGCCGGTGATCGCCCAATTCTGCTACGCAGCAACGATCTGAACATTCAGGCAATGGCAGCGAAAGCAGGTGTCGGACTTGCAGCACTACCCTACTTCCTCGGCGAACAATATTCACTTCGGCCCACCGCCATTTTTGGGCCGGGACTAGAGCGCGAAGTATGGCTGGTGACTCATAGCGACATTCGTAGTAGCGCACCAGTGCAGTCTGTAATGACCTTCCTGACCCAATGTCTAGCCAGGTAATACATCACCGTCTGAGAGTATTTACACCACCGATTGGCGATTTTAACTAATTCCTCGAGAGACGACTTCAACAGACAGTCTTTAGTCACTAAAGATCGCGAAGATATGCCGTCATGAGCACTAAAGCCTATCCCTCCCTAAGCCCCCCATTCACTGCGTGAATCTACGTTGGGATTGCCTCGATCATCACTTGTGGCGGATTGGTTGAGATTCGGAAGCGAAGTCATTCCGACGACTTTGCCAGAGCAGCCTAATAGCGACGATAGGCTCATCGGACAATTACACGGCCTGGGCTGGTCGAGCCAGGCGTTATATGATGTAAATCGCGCTGCCTGGCCCAACTCTTTGCCAAGGCAAACGCAGCGCCAGGGCATGCAGTTGTTCGGCACCTAGTTCCATGTGAGAGCCGTGTCGAGAACCCGGCCACGAGAACTTGCCTTGATGCGGGCGGCGCGCCGCTAGCCAGATACCCACCCGTCGCCCATTTGCACTTTCTTGCGATTGACGCGGCGGTTAGCAAACAAATAAGCACAGTGCAGTTGCACCGCACCGAACACGGCGACCACACGCGCCAGAGCGGTTTCGGAACCGGCGCGCATGTCCATGGTATCGGGCGAGCCAGATGGAGTCGATGCGGATCATCGCAACAGGTCTCGAAGAAAGGTCGCGCAGGCAGGCGCTTTCGGTCGGCCAGTTCACTTTGACAGTGTCACGCGGGTGTGGGATTTCAACGCAGAAATTCGATGACGCAGCTTGCGAATTTGCTCCGGCTAGCTGCATGGGTAACGGAATAAAGCAGTTTGCAGTTCCGTGTTTTTTTGCGTTTACACTCGAATCAATTTGTGGACGAGGTTCGCGTTGAGGCTATGGCTCAGCGCGACACTGGCAATCGAGGCACTGGGCTGGGCGCACTCTTGAATAAATTGGACCTTGAAGGATTTGGAGTACCAGCTTAAAAGGCTAAAACTGGTGCCCACTTAAATATAAGCGCGTAGCTTGGCTTTGTAGGGTTGGGTAGATGACTTGGCCGGACGGATACGGGGTGGCAGCAGATAACCATATCGTCCGCGCACGCAATCCTTGCATGCAGACGTTTGGCGGAGTCAAGCTTTTCCTAGGCCAGAATGAAACGCCAGTAATAGACATTAGTTAACGGTTCGAAAAAAACGATCGCTGGGGGCGGCCACGGTGCGAGTGTTTGGCTTCATTGGTACATGGTGGCTTTCCGTCAATGATTTCGATAACGGACACGTCAAACCGTTGTTTGACAGCCGCAATACACTGCCACCCGGGAAGCACCGACGCAGACTCTTCCCCGTAAAGGCCTCGACATGGTGCACTTAATTTAAGTAGGCACACTGTCAGGCCTATTTTACGGATCCTTCCTGCATTCACACGTCGGTGAAATCGAGGCAGTCGTGCCAAATCACATTTCGAAAATCACTGGCCCGCGTCGAAGAAAATTAAAGGGCTGCATTGGGTGTTCGTCCAAGTGTGCGTTCATATTCAATCTGTGCGGTCTGTTCTGAAAACTCTCCCGCCCATCTAGATACCACTACGGTAGCCACACTATTACCGATTGTGTTGCAGATTGCATTCGCCATGGACATAAACCGATACACTCCAAAAATCAACGCGAGCCCCTCGACCGGCAACACCCCGATCGCGCTCACCGTTGCCGCGAAAACGACAAAACTGCCACCATTGACTGTTGCCGCTCCTTTGGATGTCAGTAGCATGATCGCTAGAATCCCTAGTTGCTGGTCCCAGCTGAGTGGAACGCCATAGGCATTGGCAATGAATAACATGCAAAGCGACATGTAAATCGAAGTGCCATCAAGATTAAACGCGTAGCCAGTGGGCAACACCAATCCGACGCTCTGCTTAGAGCAGCCAAATTTTTCAAGCTTTTGCAGAAGACGAGGTAGGGCACTTTCTGACGAGGCAGTGCCTAAAACGATTAGGATTTCGTCCTTGATGTACTTCAAGAATCGCCACAGACTGAACCCGGACATACGGCATATCACACCTAAAATTACAAAGATAAAAAAAGCGACAATGACGTAGAACATAAGTACAAGATTTGCCAACGACATCAATACGGCACTGCCGTTGCTCCCGACGGCGTAGGCAACGGAACCGAAGGCTCCGAGTGGAGCAAGTTTCATAATCAAGTTGATGAACTCAAAGAAGCATTCAGATATCCGAGTCAATCCGTCGTCAATGAAATTTCGACGTTCCGGCTTAAGAGCCAGAAGGGCGAAGCCAAATACCACAGAAATAACGAGCACCTGGAGCATTTGCCCACCTGAGAACGCACCCACAAAATTATCTGGAAAAATTCCAAAAAAGAACTCCATGGTCGATGTGGGGGCATGGGCCTTGGCTACAGCCGAGTTGGCCGCCGCCGTTGCAGCGCTACTGGGGTGGGCGCCATGCATGTTGGCACCGATATTAAGCAGATTGCCCCACAGGAGTCCTATGGCTAATGCGATCGTTGAAACAACTTCAAAATAAACTATCGCCCTCACGCCCACCTTACCGACTCGTTTAATATCGCCCGCGGAAGCGATACCCTGAACTACCGTAAAAAAGACCAAGGGGGCCACGGCAGTCTTTATTAGCTTCAGAAAGATATCTCCAAAGATTTTGAATTTAGTCGCTAGTTCTGGTGCGAAGAACCCTAAAGCGATTCCCAACCCCATGGCAGCGACAACCTGAAAAGTCAGGTTCTTGTAAACCGGCTTTCTTTTTTTTATGGTCATGCAAGTGCTCTCGTTATTATTGTAGCTGGAAAGTTATAATTAAGAACAACAGATTAATTCGGGTCTCGGGTCTCTGGTCTCAGATCTCGACGACAAAGGCTGAAATGGTCACGTGACGACTCAATTACAAAGTTAACGCACGCTGCTGACAATCGAGTTTTACGCCTCAGATGGTTGAGGAAAAATCAAGCTAGAGGGAGATCGGTTTTAAAGAGGATGGTTTAACTCCACTCTAGCAGTTGAGCTTTTTTCAAACGAATCAAGACTTTTAGTCGCTTGAGCTTGCGCGAGCATTGCTTGATGCTTCCCTGAGTCGGTTCGTAGTTTAGATAAGTGGCTCGAACGCATTAAAAAATTGCGGTGCAATGTTCTGATTCAGAAAAAATCCAAACTTAGGGGGCGTTTAAATAGTTCGCACGTTTGATAATTTTGGTTTCGGCAAACATCTGAAAAGCGAAAAATTACATTTCGGTTAGGGTATTATGGAAAATAAAAAAGAAAACATCACCTTTGAGTTGGCCTCTTTAGCAGTTAGCATCCGGTTAGAGAATATTCCTCCACACGTGCTGGGTATTGCTCGCCAAGCCGTACTTGACTGGCTGGGTGTCAGCATAGCCGGTGCCGATGAGTCAATTACAGATAAGCTTGTCGAGTTTATGGTGTCGGAAGGAGGTCTCCCTCGCTGCACTCTTATAGGCAGTCTGGATCGTCTTCCAGCCTCTGCGGCGGCGTCGATCAATGGCACGGCATCGCATGCGCTAGACTACGACGACGTAAATTTTTCCGTGCCTGGCCATGCCTCCGCGCCAGTGCTTGCAGCGGCGTTGGCGCTTGGCGAAGAACTCCATGCCAGCGGTGCACGCGTTTTGGAGGCGTTTATTGCCGGTTACGAAATTTCCTGTCGAGTTGGCCAGTTGATTGCACCTAATCATTATTCGAGCGGCTTTCACGCGACAGCAACAATGGGCTGTTTCGGAGCTGCTGCTGCGGCTTCTCGTTTGCTTGGACTTGACGCGGATGCTACGTCACGGGCGCTGGGGATTGCATCAACTCGTGCGGCAGGGTTGAAGGCAGCATTTGGATCTTCATGCAAGGCGTTGCAAGTTGGGGAGGCTGCACGTGGCGGTCTTGTAGCCGCAATGTTGGCTCAGAAAGGGGTAGATGTGCCGGAGGACATGATAGGTCATCGCCTTGGCTTCGCCCGGACGCACTCGTCCGATTGGGCTGAACTTTGCGCACTGAGGTCTCCTCGTTATGTAGCGGACTTCGCTGTGAAGACCACGGACGAAGCGCCTGTTTATGACTATCATCTGGAAACCAATCTTTTCAAATACCACAACTCATGTTACGAGACTCACTCAGCTATTGAATGCGCACTCTACCTCGCTCGCACTGAAAATGTAGAGGCATCCAATGTTGTTGCGCTAGATATTCGCGTGAATCCACATTGCGACGATATCTGTAATATTGCTTGTCCTTTAACGCCGCTGCAGGCCAAATTCAGCCTTAAACATACGGTGGCGATGGCCTTGCTCGGCAAAAACACAGCAGACCCAAGTGCTTTCAATGACGAAAACATAGCAGATCCACAGATTTTGGCTTTGCAAGAATTGACACAAGTGATTTTCGATCCGGGATTGCGAGTGCCGGAAACCATAGTGCGCATCAAGTTGCGGGACGGACGTGAAGTAGAGCGAAAACATGATTCGAGCCGTCCGGAAAATGACCTCAACGCGCAGAAAAAACGGCTCACGAACAAGTTCCGGGCATTATGTGAAGGGCATCTTCCCTTATCAAAAATTGAAGAGATAGAGCGGAAAGTTTTTGAATTAGAGTCCCTAGTTAACATTTGCGAATTGGTACGCCTAACTGCTAGAGCTACGCCTCAGCCCTAACATGGTTGCCAAAGATGCAAAGAGGTATTGTTACAGGGGATACCCGCTGCAGGCAACGGGGCGATAAACAAAAAGAATTTCAAGAAAAAACAGGACTCAGAGCTAATGCCGGTTAGTTAAGCTGACCGGCATTTTGTTTTTTATCGGATACAGGTTGAAGGTGACGTTGGGGCGCAAGACACGTGTGACCGCCGTTGGCTGACTGCAATTGGCTTTTGAAAATGCGTAGTCGTTCGAGCTTGGTCTTGCTGGTGAAGCCTTCGGTCTGGGATTTACGGATGAATTCATCCGCGCTAGCTGAGTACCGAGCCCACTCGAGCACGGGCAGCGTATGGTTTACATCGAGTTTGGGGAGTGGTCCGGTGATCAATGCAATCGCATCGTTTTGCAGATCAAACGTATCACTGGTGAAATCCGCCCAAGCCCCCTTCACCACTTGCGCAAACATTGAATCTTCAACGTCGCTGATCGTGATTTCGTGCTTAACCTGCGCGTAAAGCGTACTCACAGTGCTGTGCTCGTCGCCGGCTACGAGGACGAAGTCGTCGGTTTGAATTCCATCGTATTTGTTCTGAAACTTAATTTGCTGCGCCTTTGCATTGGACGGAAGGCAAGGCAGGGGCGAGCCAGCCAGCCAGCAACGCGACGGCAAAGGCGGCTTGCACACGAGTTTCGAAGTTAACCCCACCACCACCAGTTGAGAAAGGATTGCTTTGAGCCTTTAGATCATCATTCATGTCACGGTTTCCTAGTGGCAACTGGTGGTTTCGATGGCCGGCCTACACTGTTGGTTTTCATTTCCACTCGTTCAATGATTTACCACCGGTGGCTTGTAATCGCATTTTTCTCGGGTGAAGTCGGCGGGCACAGTCACTGATGTTTCAAAGAAGGTGCCAAAGTCAAAATCCTCCAAGCCATACCGTCGAGCCATGTATCGAACTCGTGTGTCTTGCTGATCACGTTGATCATAGCTGCGTCGCCGCTTACAGCTACTTGGTTGCGCGGAGTTTCTTTAAGTCATACGCCGGCAACCGGTCACCGTTCAACTCCTTCAGAACACACGTCAAACACTTGGAGCAACTCATGAAACCCGCCTTAGGACTGGGTCAGCCTCATGATCAAATCTCGGTTCAAACGCTTGGGTGGGCGCAAGTTGGCGGCCGATACGATGGGCAATCTTTCCTTACGTACTTACTATATGGCCCAGGGATCTTTCGCTCGTGTGAGAGACGTGTACGCGGAGCGCTATCTCGTGTATCGCCACTTCCTAGAGCTCTCTCCCCTGCCCTTACCCCACTGAAAGGTCGCGCATGAAGGTTCAGCTTAATTTTTCGACCCTATCGCTGCATCCACCAGAGACATTGCTCCAATAGTGGATCAGTCAATTCATTTTTACCCAGTTTATCCCGGATCAGGATTGATCAATGATGGCTCCATCACTACTGAGGAGCCCCACAATGAATTCTCTCTTTTCTCAAGTCCAGGTCAGTCGCTACACCCTCTCCAATCGTATGGTCATGGCCCCTATGACGCGTTCGCGTGCCGACGATGCAGGCGTGCCAAGCGAACTGGTTGCGACTTACTACGCACAGCGTGCCAGTGCCGGCCTGATCATCAGTGAAGGCGTGTTCCCCACTGCAATGGGCAAGGGGTATGTCCGTACCCCTGGTATCGAAACCGCCGAGCAGGTCGCTGCATGGAAGCACGTCACTGAGGCCGTGCATGCTCGTGGCGGACGGATTTTCATGCAGTTGATGCACAGCGGTCGCATTTCGCACCCTTCGTTGCTGCCGAAAGGCGCCCTGCCCCAGGCACCTTCCGCGATCAAACCCGCTGGCCAGACCTGGACCGCGACGGGCCTTCAGGATTTCGTTACCCCCCATGCACTCAGCGTGGTTGAGATTGCCTCGGTCATTGAAGGCTATCGCCAAGCGGCGCGCCTGGCCATGGAAGCTGGCTTCGACGGTGTCGAGTTGCATGCCGCGTCGGGCTACCTGCCTGAACAGTTCCTCTCGACTGGCAGCAATCAGCGCACGGATGAATACGGTGGATCGGTTGAAAACCGTGTGCGTTTTGTATTGGACGTGCTGTCCGCTATCGCGACGGAAATCGGCGGTGACCGGGTGGGCCTCAAGATCTCGCCTGAAATGAATTTCAACGACATCGTCGATGCCAACCCGCAAGAAACTTACACCTATCTGGTCGAACACCTGCATGGGCTGAATCTCGCCTATCTGCATGTCGCGCTGTTCGGCGCCAATGTCGACTACCACGCCTTGTTACGTCCACTGTTTGACGGCAGCTACCTGATCGGTGGCGGACTCGATCAACACTCCGCCGAATCCCTGATCGCTGACGGCCGCGCCGATGCTGCCGTATTTGGCAGCGCATTCCTCGCCAACCCGGATCTGCCCGAGCGTTTTCGTACAGGCGCAGAACTCAATGTTCCGGACAAGAATTCGTTCTACGCACCAGGTGCGCAAGGGTACATCGACTACCCGACTTTGCCCGCAGTGCAAGGCGTCTGAGGAGCACAGTCATGTCACCCATTGCACGTCTGCAACGCATGAATCACGGCAGTCAGTTCCGGGCTTTCAGTCTGCGTGGAAATCAGTTCGCCAAGCCTATCGACCCCTTCCTTGCTGTCGATCATGCCTGGATCAGCGGGCCAACTTTTCCACCACACCCGCATGCCGGTTTCTCAGCTGTGTCCTATCTGTTTCTAGATTCCGAAACCGGAATTGAAAACCGGGACGCGCTGGGTAATCGCAACCTGATTAAACCCGGTGGGCTGCATTGGACGGCGGCGGGTAAAGGTGTGGTGCATGAGGAGGTACCGGCCGAGCCGGGCAAGACGGTGCACATGCTGCAAATTTTTATCAACTTGCCGCAGGAGCGCCAAGCTGACGCGCCGTTTGCGCTCACTCTCGAAGCGCAGGAAGTGCCCGTGGTGCGATTGCCTGGGGTCAAGGTGCGCGTGCCACTGGGCAGTTTCGCTGAGGTGTCGTCGCCCTTGTCGGTACCCACCGAAGTCAGCGTGCTGGACATCTCTCTTGAGGGCGGCGCTGAAGTCAGCGTCCCGATCCCGGAAGGTCACGTGGCGTTCGTGATGCCGATTGACGGCGAAGTGCTGGTCGACGGGCTTCCCTTCAATCTCAGCGAACTCTCGCTGCCGGTGAATCTACCGCTGCGTGACGATCGCGTGGTTGGGTTGAGCGCACCTAGGGGCAACGCCAAGGCCGTGTTGTTTTCTGGTGTCCCGTTGAACCAACCCGTGTTTTGGCAAGGACCACTGGCGCTCGCCTCTCAGCATGCGCTGGCTGAAGCCATTGACGGCTATCAGCGTGGTGCATTCGGAAAGCTGCAACCTCGTTGATTGATCGAAACAACCCCAAATCCGGGGCGCTAGGTGCCCCGACTTTACTGCCAGGAGAATCATCATGACGTACGAAAAATTCAGTGCTGACAATGCCGCCTTGCTGTTGATCGACCATCAGGTGGGGACCATGGGCTGGGTAAAGTCCATTCCCTTCGACGAGCTCAAACGCAACGCGCTGATGCTCGCCAAAGCGGCGGCCATTCTGAAGCTTCCGGTGGTCCTGACCTCCAGCATGGAAGAGTACGCTCAGGGACCGCTGCTGAGTGAATTGGAGCAAATCCTCCCGACCCAATTCGCTTCCCGCATTAAACGCCTGGGTATCGTCAACGCCATGGACGATGAACACTTCGCCACCGCCGTCAAAGCCACAGGGCGTAAAAAACTCATCATTGCCGGTGTCACCAATGACGTGTGCACGGTCTATCCGGCGCTGAGTCTGGTGCGCGAAGGGTATGACGTTCAGGTGGTGGCCGACGGAGGTGGCTCACCAAGTGTGATGGCCGATGACATCGCCCTGCGGCGGATGGATAAGGGCGGCGTGACGCTCACCACCACCAACCAACTGATTGCGGAACTCGCCGGAAGCTGGGCAACCCCAGAAGGCGGGCAATTGGTGCAGGTACTCATGGAAGCGCTGCAAGGTTAAGGACGTTTCTGGCTGGCAGGACCTCCAATTCCGGTTCTGCCACCCTGCTACGCCGCACAACCTTTGATCAAAGCGATCCCCACCACACATCCCGGAGATGGGCCACTGCGTTCCGTGTCATGGCACACATCGCAACGCCCCGCCTTGCTGAGTCGGAGAATATCGCTCATGTACAGCCCCAATGCACAGGGTCCAACGGATGTTCGATCCACTAATTGGCTCGCCCCACGAGCGTCGTTAGCGATGATGTTGGTCCTGCTCGCCGGATGCTCCTTCAGTGACCTGAAGCCGCAGTCACATCTGCTCGCGCCCACCGATGTCAGCCAGACACTTGCCGACAGTGCAATCACGCTGTCCCCGGCGGCCTGGCCCACTGAAAACTGGTGGATCAGTTTCAAGGATCCGCAACTCGATGCTTTGATCAAGGAGGCTTTGGCGAACAGCCCTTCCCTGCGATCAGCGGCGGCGAAAGTGCGTCAGGCCAACGCTCTGGAGGCTATCGAAGGCGCCGGGTTACTGCCTCATGTCGATGCTGCGATGAGCTCGACCCGCGAGCGTTTCAGCTCCAACGGCACTACACCTGTGCCGGTAAGGGGCACTTGGCAGAATGTCAATCAGGCCACCCTGAATGTGGGTTATGAGCTGGACTTTTGGGGCAAAAATCGTGCGGCCGTTGAAGCCGCCGTAGGTCGTCGACATGCACTTGAAGTCGATGAGCGTGCGGCGGTGCTGTTGCTATCTGCATCGATCGTGCAAACCTACATTGCGTTGCAGAACAGCTATGAGCAAATGGATGTGGCTCAAACACTGTTGGCGCAGCAGGAGCAAATCGAGAAACTGACCCGGCAGCGATTCGCAGCTGAACTGGATACGCAGATCGACATCAAGCAGTCCCAAGCTTCCCTGCCCGCCAGTAGAGCCAATATTGCCGCACTGAAAGAATTGATCGAACTCAACCAGAACAAACTGGCTTCCTTACTGGGCAAGGGGCCTGATCGGGGACGGACGATCACAAGACCCCAGCTTCAGTCCAGCAATACCGTGGTGCTGCCGACCAATCTCCCCGCCGAGTTGATCGGTCATCGTCCTGACGTTGTCGCGCAACGTTGGCGCGTCGAAGCCTCGGGCCATGAAATCGATGTGGCAAAAGCTCGCTTCTATCCCGACGTTAACCTGACGTCTTTCATAGGTCTGCAAAGTCTTGGTTTTGATACTTTCAGCGAGCGCAGCAGCCGCATAGTCGGATTCGCCCCAGCGATCAGCCTGCCGATCTTCGAAGGCGGTCGATTGCGCGGGAACCTGGACGCCCAGGACGCTGCATACGATCTGGCGGTCGAGAACTACAACCAGACAGTCATCGATGCCCTGCGCGATATCGCCGACCAGTTGTCTTCACTGCGTTGGTTGAAAGAACGCCTGGCTCAACAAAATGAAGCCGTAGCCACTGCACAGGCAGCTGCCGACCTGGTGAACAAACGGTACGCAGCAGGACTGGCAACCTATCTGCAGGTACTAGCAACTGAGAACTCAACGCTGACCGAAACACGTCAACTGGTTGATCTGAAATCCAGAGCACTTTCCCTTCAGGCCAATCTGAGCCGGGCGTTGGGGGGCGGCTACATGCCTGAAATCCCTGCCCCCGAAAACGCCTCTCCTTCCTTGGCAGGTAATTGATGTTATGACTACAGAATCGCCCTCCCCAGCCGCCACTCAACAGCGAACATTGTACCGCCCCACATGGCTGCTGATTGTGGCCATAGCCTTTCTGGTCGCCGCCTTGTGCGTTGCCTACCTGATGAGACTGGATTCCGAATCCACCGACGATGCCTATGTCGACGGCAATGTTGTTCAGGTGACTTCACAAGTCAGCGGTACGGTGACGGCAATCAGCGCCGACAACACCGATCATGTCGACACCAACTCGCCACTGGTGACATTGAACGCCGTGGATGCCGAAATCCAGTACGAGCGCGCCACGTCGAACCTGGCTCGCGCAGTTCGTCAGGCACGCACCCAGTACTATCAGGTCCAGCAACTCCAGGCTGAAGTCGACCAGCGTCAAACCGACGTACGCAAGGCCCAAGAGGATGTACGTCGACGCAGCCAACTCGCCGCTAGTGGTGCCGTCTCTCGTGAAGAGATCAGTCACACCGCAGACGTACTCAAAAACGCTGTCGCAGGGCTTGAGGGCACCAAACACGCCCTCGCCGTTCGTCTCGCAATGGTCGATGGCACCACACTTCCTACTCACCCGGATGTGCTGGTGGCGGCAAGCAACCTGCGTGATGCCTACATCGCCTTGCATCGCACCCAAATCTATTCGCCGGTTACAGGTGTAATCACCAAACGCACTGTGCAGGTCGGACAAAAAATCACTCCGGGCGTCGCGCTGATGTCGGTGGTGCCTGTTGATCAAGTCTGGGTCAATGCCAACTTCAAGGAATCGCAGATTGAAGACTTGCGTATTGGCCAACCCGTTGAACTGCGCGCGGATGCCTACAGCCGCAGCGTCATATTCCACGGGACCATTATCGGCCTGGATGCCGGTACCGGCAGTGCTTTCTCCTTGCTGCCAGCCCAGAACGCTACCGGCAACTGGATCAAGGTGTCCCAACGGGTGCCGGTAAGGATCGCCTTGCGGTCACAGGAAATCGCACAAAATCCTTTGCGCCTGGGTTTGTCCATGCGGGTTTCAGTCGATACCTCCGATCGCAATGGCCCTGTCCTGAACAAGACTGCTGCACAACAACCGGTTTACAGCACCGAGATTTTCAAGAACGAACTTCAGGACGCCAATGAAGTGGTGGAACGCGTGATCAGTGCCAATGAGGGCAGTGACCATGACCCCAAAAACCTGAAATTTTGACGGGGGGATCATGTACAGAAAACACGCTGCCTTGTTGTTCACTGTGGGCCTGCTCTGTGCGCTGGAATATTTGCAGGCGGGCATGATCGCTTTTGCCAATGCACCGATTCGCGGCGAAATCGAGGCCAGCCCCGAAGAATTCAGTCTGGTTGCCGCCCTGTATGCCTGTATCGCTGTGGTGGTGATTTCGAAACAGCACTGGTTGACGGAGCGTCTGGGCTGGCGCAATTTCATGCTCGGCTCAATCAGCATTTTCGTACTCGGCGCTTTTGTGTGTGGCGTGAGCGTTGATTTGACCAGCTTCACCGTAGGCCGAGTCGTCATGGCCTTGGGTGGGGCCTCGTTCATGACTTCGGCACGCCTCATGATCAACCTGCTTCCCCCCGGCCCTGGCCGGTTCACGGGAATCAAAGTATTTGCCACGGGGCTCGCTGGCGGGACGGCTGCGGCGCCTTTCATCTCGTCGTTGGTGGTTGCCGAAAATACCTGGCACGCAATCTTCTGGATATTGATCGCCGGTGCTCTGGTTGCAGCAGCACTTTGCGTGCGTTTTCTGCCGACGAGCCCTATCCCCGAAGAGGACCGAACCCCCTCAAGCCTGGCAAGCATTCTCTTGTTGTCGGTCAGCAGTTTCTTTCTGCTCTACATTTTACAGCGGTCCTACTACGACTTTTATAACGACACCTTCATCCTCGTCGGTTGCGCACTCTTGGCAGCACTGGGCGTGTACACCTTCTTCCACGCGGAGCACAACAAGGCAAAGCCCTTCCTGAAGGTCAGAGACTTGATGCAGCCTCGTTACCTCCAGGGTGTGGCGCTGTTTTGCTACGCCTACGTTGTACTGGGCGCCAATAACTACATCTTGCCGTACTTCCTGCAAACAGGACTGGGCTACTCCTGGGATACCATCGGTACATTCCAGGCCATCGGACTGACCGGCACCCTGGCCACCTGGGTCATCATGGCGACTCTCCTTCCAAAGTACCCTGCCCCTAAGAAGTTCTTCATTCTGGGATTCATTGCGCTGGGTGGCTTTGGCTGGCTGCTGTCCTCGCTGACGCCCAGCGCCAATCTGTGGTCGAACATTCTGCCGGCATTGATTCTCAATGGATGCTTTGTGATGTTGGTGATGTCGACCGCGGCCATGCAAACCTTTCGGGACGTGATGCAAGAGGAGAAGCTCTTCGCGCATGCCTATCAGATCAAAAACATGATGGGACAGATCGCCATGGCGATTGGCACCACGGCCGCCACACTGTTCCTGCAATGGCGTACGACCCTGCAATACAACAACCTCAACGTGCATTTCAGCGCCAGCGACCCTCTCTATGTGGAGCAAACTCAACAACTGGCGCAAGCACTGTCATCCGAAGTGGGCGCCACGACAGCGAACCAAATCTCGGTGGCGATGCACGCACAAATGCTGCAGCAGCAATCGACCCTGGTCGCCAGTCTGGAATATTTCTGGGTCGTGATCGGCGTGGCGGTGATCGCGCTGATCATTTCAGTCACGCAGAAGACTTTCAGATGAACCAGAATACCTTCACGAATGCGGGTGCATACACGCGATGAACACTACACCCCCGGAAATCATTATTGTCGGCGGATCCCTTGCCGGCCTCACGCTGGCGCTCGCTTGTGCGACCAGGGGCGTGCCCGTTCGTGTCGTTGAGCGTTCTGTGGGGCGCGTGCACGGTGGAGACAGCCTGAGTATCGATCTGGAACTGCTCGCGACGACGGCTGGTCATGATCCGCGGGCTGCGCCCATTCTGCCCGTGGTCCCCGCCTATCGCGAATTGACGACCTGGCCTGCGCTTTACAGCTGGCTACGGGACCGGGCTGTCGCAACGCCAGGCATCGTCCTCGAAGAAGGCAACGCCGTCACCTTGGTCACAGACCTTGGCGATCGGGCACAACTCTCCTTTGCCGACGGAACCCAGAGGGTTGCCGCCGCGGTGATCGGTGCGGACGGATATCGCAGCATCGTTCGCCAGGCGGTCACGCCCGACGCACCGCTTGCCCGCTACGCCGGTTATCTCGTGTGGCGTGGACTGGTCGAGGAGCGAACGCTGACGCGTCCCGTCCCCTGGCCATCGGATGGCGGCCTATGGATTGAGTTTGTGGTTGGATATCGTCTGGTTGCTGCAGTCCTTCCTGGTCGCGACGGCTCGATGGAGCCAGGTCAGCGTCAAGTCACATTCGCATGGTTCGATGTGCATCAGGAAGCATTGCTCCGTCGCACCGGCTGCCTGACTGCCGATGGCCACATCGTGGGCACACTTGGGCGCGGCACGATCGGCGAAGACGTGAGGTCTGAACTAGTCGCCCTGATCCCACAGGTCTGGCCTGAGATGTGGGCGGAGGCAGTGACTGTCGGCGTGCGCTCAGCGAATGTATTGAGCGGCGCTCCGATTGCCGAATACAAGCCGCAGCGGTTGGCTCGTGGCGCACTGGCAATCATCGGGGATGCTGCTCACGTCGTTTCTCCGATGACCGGGCGCGGCTTTTTGACCGGAGTGGAAGATGCGGCGTTGCTGGCCCGAATGCTCGCAGACCGAGGCGCAGACGAACCCTTTGCCGCGGTGTTGGCCCGCTATGAGCAAACACGATTATCCTTCGTCCGCGGGCTGGTTACTCATTCAAACCGGATCAGCGCCGAATATGTTCGTTATGCGGCAGCCAACTGATCGGTGAACTCTCGCATTGCCCGAAGCGTCACGCGCTTCGGGCAATGTGACGGGCTCGTGCTTTATTGGATGCCAGCCCCCAAGGCCGGGAAGACATCGGTGAACAACAAGCCAATCAGTTGCTGTCCGTTAGGTGTGGACCAATCCTGTCCGATCTCCGCCATGAGTGTATTGGTGGCGGTGAGCACGACGCCAGCATCGTGCATTCGTTGACGGGCGAACTCTTCGGAAAGATCACTGGGCGAGCCCGAAGCATCCAGTACGGCCTGCACGGCAAAGCCTTCGAGCGCAGCATCGATCGCCGGAAAGATAAGACAAACGTCGGTGGTCACACCGGCCATGATCAGATGCTTGCGCCCAGTGGCAAGCACCGCATCGCGGAAGTCGGCGTATTCCCAGGCGTTGACCACACCTGGACGCTTGATCCGTGCTGCGTGCGCTTCTGGAAGCACCTTGGCGATTTCCGGGAGAATCGGGCCCTGGGCATGATCTTCCTGGCTGGACGTAATCACGACCGGCATGTTGAGTATCTTCGCCATCTTGGCCAGCGCAATCGACTGTTTCGCGGCAAACTCACGGTCTATGTTTTTGATCAGTTGCATCGTGCCGACCTGATGGTCGATCAGCAACAACGCGGCGTTCTCTGCAGTGAATCGTACGTCGGCCATAGTACAAATCCTCGTTTCGTTGGGTTCAAACAAAGGGTAGCGGAGGTCCGCTGAACAGCACTACGTTGGCACTTCCCTGCGGGGCTCTTAACTTGACCTCGCGTGGAACATCTTGCGCCGGGAACACCGGAAGCTTCAGATCCTCACGATCGAAGCGCTGGGCCGCCACCTCCACCGTGCCCTCAATTGGCATGATGAACATGCTGTGGCCTGCGGCAATCGGCACACTCAGTTCAGCCCCCGCCTCCAGCGTGATGTCGAGCATCGTAACTTCGGTCGGTGGACTCAGCGGGGAGCTCATTTCACGATAGCTCCCCAACGGTACCCGCACCTTGGCACCTGGTACGTGCATGACCGGCACATCCTGCGCTTCGAGTATCAGCGGGAACGGCGCGATGTCCCTGCGTGAGGGGGCAAGAGCGACGAAGATCTGCAGTCCGTGCACCGTTTTTCCGGTTTCAGCCGGGACCTCCTCATGCGCCACGCCACGACCGGCGGTCGTCCAGTGCAAACCGCCTGGTTGAATCACATTCTGGGTTCCGATCGAGTCACGATTGGCCATCCCTGTCTCGGAATCGAGAAGCAGATAGGACAGCGCCGAAATTCCGGCGTGCCGGTGTGGCGCAAAGGTCGGTGCATTCATCCAGTAGTGGTCGACCCCGATGAAGGGGGAGATCAACTCTGGTTCGGTACGCAGACCGTAACCGTGGAAATGGCTGCCTAGATTGGCGCGATTAAGCTGGGCGATAACGACAGACATGACGGCAGTCTCTGGTACGAATGGTATCGTTCAGCGAGCCAATGAGTATGGACTCACCATTTCTCACCAAACGGCAGTGGATCATTGTGCATAGGGCGCGAAAAACGCCTCAAACGCGGCCAGCAATGCCTCCGGGTGCTCTTCCGCCGGATAGTGACCGCAATTTGCAATGACCACGGATTCGACATTTGAAGCGACTGTGCGCAACTCGGCTTCGACGCTGTCACCACAGGCCAGCGCCCCCGAAAACGCCAAAACCGGTAACGTCAAGCGCGTGGCTTTACGCTGTTGATTCTGTGGAATCGACTGATCTATTGCACGGTAGTAGTCGAAGCTGGCCCGCAGCGCTTGTGGATCGCGCTTGAGTTGTTCGATGTAGAAATCAACCGCGTAACGAGGCACTGCCTCTGGCGAACCTGCTTTGGTTGCGAACTGGTGACCGAAGTAAAGTTCTTCGCGGCCACTGACCAGTTGCTCGTTGATGCCAAGTGCCCGATTGAAGTTGAAATGCCAGAGAAAATCACTGAGCCAGCGGTGCTCGGGCAGCAATGGCGGAGAGTCCGAAACGCCAGGAATAAGCGCCTCGCCCAGCGCAATGCGCTCGATTCGGGCGGGTTGATCGTGTGCCATGGCATAACCGGTCCACATGCCGATGTCATGGCCGGCCATAGCGAAGGACTCATGCCCCAAGGCGTCCATCAGCGCAAACATGTCCTGGGCCAGGGTCCGTGAGTCATAACCCTCCTGGGCTTTTTCCGAGAGCCCGACGCCCCTCGGATCGACGGCGATCACGGTGAACGTGCGAGCGAGCGGTAGCATCAGGTAGCGCCACGCAAACCAGTTTTGTGGCCACCCCCCAAGCAGTAACAATGGCTTGCCCTGCCCGCCAATGACAGCGTGCAGTTTCACACCGTTGGCAGCGATCTCGTAGCTATCAAAGACGTCAGCAAAACCCGTTGGCAGCTTTGGTACGCCATGCACGGAGCCAAAGCCGCTCAGAGTTTTGAAGTGTTCCTTTTGCAGCATCCCAAAGCCCACCTGATTGATCAATTAACCAGACCATAAATGAGGTGTCAGGTACTGACTAGGCAAGTAATCACCAAGGACTGTTGCGCTTGCGCACCAATTTCGACGCAGGTATGTAAGGGCCATGACTGGCGCCTCTGCTCAGCGGATGACGCCAGTATGCCAGGCCTAAAATCGCATGACCGCCTGGAGCCAGAGACGTTCGCCGCGAGCCCTGTTTTCGACAAGCGTTTCATGTTGCCATTTCATCAGTACGCCAAACTCGGGGGTTTGATATTTCACAACAGGGCCATAAGCAACGATTTGACCTCGGTTCCCGTCCTCCCCCACCGACTCTCCGTGACGTTCATCATCGCTCACCTGCTTGTACAAATACCCACTGACTCCAACCTGCCAATTCTTGTTCAAGCTGTAACCAAGATGGTAGTCAGCATTCAGTTCGCGCCCCGACCGGTAATCAGTCGCACGATTATTGTCGTTTATCATGTAGAGAATCTTGGCGCTTATCTCCACCTCCTCTATCGGGTTCGCCGTGAAGGAGTACCACGGGGAATAGGACCACACATTGGTTCCCACGTTGAAGAGGCGATCCTTGTCATACGATGCCGTGGGCGCGTAAAAATCCACGCCCAACATCTGATGAAAACGTGGAGAGCTCCAACCGAGAAACAGTGGTGTAAACGCCAAATCGGCGAAACCTTCATCCTTACCACTGTTTCGGACACGTCCTTGGGGCGTTTCTGTATAAAAACTCACCTGCCCTTTGATATAGGGCAACGCTGCACGACTGGCCAATGTTGCGCCCAGTAAGGTGTAGTCGGAATAGACATAGTCCAGGCATACCGCGAGCGATTGGTAACTGAGTTTGAAGTCTTCAATCCCGGCCATGCTGTGTCCATCCGCCCCCTTTAGTTCATTCGAGTCGTAAGCGGAGCTGTAAAAAAAAGTAGTCAGTCCTGGCGGTGGCATTCGCCCAGCCAATACGGTATCAAGACCGAGTGGGTAAGCGGTTCCGTTATTTTCGGTAGCGTGAGTTTGGGCACAGGTCAGCAGTATGGCTACCGTGCAAAGCAAGGGAGAAATTTTGCTGAGCAGCAAGGTTTTTACGCGCAACATAAGGATGATCTCGTATGGATTATTATTTTGATTACGAAGATTCATGCGGGCAAACAGAACAACATGTAACGCTTTACAAAAACAATAAGGCCGGCCTGTTAGAGGTATTTATTATTTGTGAGGCAATAGAGCCCACCTTGTTTTAGGCAGGCCCAATTGAATAGTTAGGTTTCGTGTCAGGTAGAGTTACCAGGCAGTGGTACCACCATCGACCCGAATATCAGTACCCGTGATAAAAGAGCTTTCATCAGAAGCCAGGAACAAAGCGGTGGCTGCGACTTCTTCGGGCTTACCCAAACGCCCCAGCATCACCTTGCCCACCATCGTTTCAGCCCACTCGGGATCCTTCAGCAACGGGATTGTTTGCTTGGACTCAATCAATCCCGGGGAAATGCTATTGGCGCGCAAGCCATGGAGCCGGCCCTCCAGCGCCAGTTGGCGGGTCATGGAAAGCACTGCCCCTTTGGCCGCGCTATGCGCGATTCCGGGGAGCATGCGGTAGGTCGACCATGCCGAAACTGACGCGGTGTTAATAATTGAGGCGCCCGGGGACTTGATTAGCTCCGGCCAAGCGGCACGTACAAGATGGAACACCAGATTCAGTTCCTGATTGATTGTTCGATGCCAGTCATCGTCTGATATCTGATCGATCCAACCAAAGTAAGCCATCGCCGCATTATTGAATAACACGTCGACGCGTCCGAATTCCGAAACAGCCAATTCGACTAGGCGTGCGCAGTTGGCAGGGTCAGTCAAGTCGCAATTGCTCAGGGAAACCATATCCCCACCCATGGACTTCACTGCATCAACTGTCTCTTGAGCCGCCTCATGAGAGATATCACACCCCACTACTTTGGCGCCTTGTTGTGCGAACATTAACGCCGAAGCTCGCCCCATCGATCCGCCTGTGCCTGTAATAATGCAAACTTTACCCTGCAGACGATTACTTTTAAGCATCCCATTTCTCCTGCTTGTTTTTATAAGAACAGCTTGCAGTAACACACCCGATCAATCGTGGCGGTTAATGAGTTGGGCGAACTGTAGGTAGACCACTACTTATTGACTAGGCACGGAAATCACCAAGGACTGTTGCTCTCAAGCAACAATCACGGTGCAGGGGCTGTAAGGGCGATGACAGGCAGGGGTAAAAATTCAAGAGGCGGTTTATTCCGAATCTAACCACATCGGATATCCAGGTATGTCACCCATTGAAAACTGACATGATCAGACGCCGCAACCAGACACTTCTGGGGGCCTCGTGAAAACGAGCATGCCAGTACTGCTTGAGGTCGTAGCGTGGAATGTCCAAGGGAGGCTCAACCATTCGCACATTCAGATTATGCGTGCACATGTTCGCGACGGTACGTGGCAACACCACGATCAGATCAGAGCGTTCGATGATCGATGGCACACTCATGTAGTGAGACGTCTGCAGCACGATGTTCCGGTGGATACCTGCTTTGGTCAGGTGGGCTTCGAACATTTCCTGGCGACGACTGCCATCACGTACCTGCAGATGTTCCAGTGTGGTGAAGTCCTCCAGGGACAGTTGTTCCCCTGCCAGCGGATGATCGAGGCGGATCAGGCAGACCAGGTCATGAGAGAACAATCGTTGCTGATATATGTTGGGGGTAGTGAGGTCGGGAAAATAGCCAAGCACCGCATCGACCCGGCCTTCATGCAGGTTCTCCACAAGCTCATCCGGTGCCAGGCTGACGGTTCGTATGCGCGTATTCGGTGCCGCGCTGCGCAGGCTTTGGAATAGCGCAGGTAGAAAGACCACTTCACCCACTTCGCTCAGACAAAAGACGAACTCCTGCTCGCTGGTGGCAGGGTCGAAAGTCGGGCCGCTGAGGATATCCCGGTCAATGATTTCGATCACCTCGCGGGTGCGTTCAATGATGCCTTGCGCACGTGGCGTCGCCTCCATCAGGTTGCCCGAGCGAATGAACAGCGGGTCGCCCAGTGAGTGACGCAGGCGGGCCAGAGCAGCACTGGTTGCGGGTTGGCTCATGCCTAGCCGCTTCGCCGCCGCGGTGACATTGCCGGTTTCATAAACGGCCAGCAGGACGCGGAGCAAGTTGAGGTCGGTGCGCATAGATATAACAAAACCAGATAGTTTGAATAATTAGAATTGGCTTCCTTTATTTAATGCGCTTGGCGACGATCCCGTCCAGATAAAAAAAATAAAAGGTAGCCGCATGAACCCTGACAACGCCCGAATTGGCGAGATCATCGATAACGCGAAGATCTCGCCGTACCAGATCGTCATCCTTGCCTTGTGCTTCCTCATCGTCCTGGTGGATGGTTTCGATACCGCAGCCATTGGTTATATCGCTCCGTCACTGCGCGAAGAATGGGGTCTGTTGCCTGCCCAGTTGTCACCTGTTTTCGGGACTGGATTGTTCGGCCTGATGGTCGGCAGCCTGATACTGGGACCGGTCGCCGATGCCTTCGGGCGTAAACGCGTTTTACTGATTTCAGTGCTGGTGTTTGGTCTCGCCACTCTGGCCAGCGTCTTTACCCATTCGATCGAGTCACTTACGGTATTGCGTTTCATCACTGGCATCGGCCTGGGTGGAGCGATGCCGGCGTGCATTGCCTTGAGCGCCGAATATTCCCCTGCACGCCGGCGCATGATCATGGTGACCTTGAGCTGGAGTGGCTTCACGGCTGGCCTTGCCTTGGGCGGCATGCTCGCCGCACAGATGATTCCGGCATTCGGCTGGCGTTCCGTTCTGGTGCTGGGTGGCGTCATGCCGCTAGCGTTACTGCCAGTGTTGGCCTGGCTAATGCCCGAGTCGGTTCGGTTTATGGCGTCCTCGGCCAAGCACGCCGACGTCTTGCGCCGAGTGGTCGAACGCATCACCAGAAAAAGCTGGAACGGTGTAATGATCCTCGATGATGAACGTCCGGCCCAAGTAAGATCGCCGATCTCGCATCTGTTCATCGACGGCCGGCTGGTCCGAACACTGCTGCTATGGATGACCTTCTTCTGCTCGCTCTTTGTGTTCTACCTGCTGACCAGTTGGCTGCCTACCCTGCTCAAAGAGGCCGGCTACGATATCGCTTACGCTTCGCGTATTGGCGCCATGGTGCCGCTGGGCGGTACCGTCGGCGCCATTCTCATGGCCATGCTGATGGATCGCGTCGGTCCCTACCCTGTGCTGACCCTCTCGTACTCGGTGACGGCTGTGGTCATTGCTGTCACGGGCTATCTGATGGGTGATCCCTATCAGCTGGCCGCCATGGTATTTCTCATCGGGTTCGGTGTAGCCGGTGCTCAAAACGGACTCAACCTGGTGTCAGCCACCTTGTACCCCACCGCCGCCCGGGTGACCGGGGTGAGTTGGGCAATGGCCGTTGGCCGCTGCGGTTCAATTGTCGGCTCGATGCTGGGCGCCTGGTTTATTTCCACCGCGGGCACATCACAGGTCTTCTTCCATTGGTTGGCGCTTCCTGTGCTGATCGGCGCGACAGCAATAGGTGGCCTTTATTGGCTCAGCACTCGCCGGACTCAGCCAGTCAAGCGTGCTCAAGGTGCTCACGCAGAAACTCAATGAAACGTTGAGTTTTTGCGGGCAAAAGGCGGGTTTCAGTGAGGGCATACACCGGGATCGGATTGGCGTGCCATTGGGGCAGTACCGGTTGCAGCAAGCCAGTGCGCAGATCGTCCGCGGCAATGCCTTCAGGCAGCAGCGCTATCCCCAGATCCAGTGTCGCCAATCGCCGAAGCATCCCGACGCTATTGAGTTGAAACCGTCCACCCACCTCGATTTCAACCACTTCGCCTGCATGGGAGAGTTGCCACTTGCCAGCCTTTCGCAGTCGCAGGCATTCGTGGTTTACCAGCTCAGCCGGATGGCTGGGCTCTCCATTGAGTTCCAGATAGCGAGGCGAGGCATATAAACGACGAGAGAGGGTCGCCAGCCTGCGTGCAATCAGATTCGAATCTGCCGGCTCGCCCATGCGGATAACCACATCGACGGGTTCGCTGACCAGGTCGACCTGGCGCGGAGTAAGGTCGAATTCAAAGCTGATGCCTGGGTACCGTCGAGCGAACTCGGCAATGAGTGGTGCCAGGTAAATGTTGGCGAAATCCACAGGCAGTGACGCGCGCAAAAGGCCGCTTGGATGCGCAAGCATTTCACCCAGTTGCTCGTGCGCCAACCGCGCCTCGTCAACGATTCGCTTGCATCGGTCAAAGTACAACTGCCCCGCCTCGGTCAATTCGATCTTGCGCGTGGTGCGATTTAACAGCCTCAAGCCAATGGCCTTTTCAAGTCCGCTGATGCGTCGCGACAAGGTCGAATTGGGCATCGCCATCGCTTCTGCAGCCCTGCGAAAGCTATGGGCTTTGACGACCTCGACGAACAACGCCATGTCGTTCAGAAGTTCCATATAGATTGCTCCATCTGTGGATCAGTTAATTCAATTATAGCCAGTTTATCCCGAATAAAGTTTGATGAATGATAGCTATATCAGCCTTCGAAGCCATTCCACACGCCTCGAACTCAATCAGTACAGCGCCGGTGCCGTTGACGGTTTCAACAGTGCCCCCGTAGGAGAGCGTCAACTGCATGAAAGACCTTAATGACCTTTATTACTTCGTACTGGTGGTCAAACATGGAGGGTTCTCGGCTGCGGCACGGGCAACGGGAATTGAAAAAACGTTGCTCAGTCGTCATGTCGCCGATCTGGAATTGCGAATGGGGGCGAGACTGTTACATCGCACAACGCGCCAGGTTTCGCTGACCGAAGCTGGCCATCATTTCTTTACGCTCAGCCAACCCGTGGTCGAGGGTGCACACACCGCCTATGAAAGTGTGGAGCATCTTCGACGTGAGCCCGTCGGGTTGGTACGGCTGAGCTGTCCTCAGGTCATGGCGCAAAGTTATTTGGCCCCCCTGCTGCCTGGGTACATGGAAAAATATCCAAAGGTACGGCTTGAGTTGAATGCGGTAGATCGTGAGGTCGACCTCTTTGAGGAACGCTTCGACGTGGCGTTGCGTTCGCGAGCCCGGATTGAAGAAACGGCCGGGTTGGTCGCAAAGGAATTAGGCGCAACCAGGCAGATTCTGGTTGCCAGTCCGCGCTTTCTCGATCGTGTCGGACGACCTGCCACGATCAAGGCCATTTCGGAAATCGAGACGCTTTCACGTCCTGGTGACATCCATGATGGCGTCGGTCGCTGGCTCTTGCGCAGTTCATCAGGCGAAGAGCGGCTGGTCAGCCACCAGCCACGTCTCATATTTGATGACCTACGTATGCAGTTGGAGGCCGCCGTCAATGGATTAGGCGTCGCCCTGTTGCCAGAGCCCATAGCTGCAGCCTCTGTGCGCGCGAAGGCTCTGGAAGTTGTCATCCCCTCCTGGACCGGTGCAACACATATCATCCATCTGCTCTACCCCAAACCGAAGGGGATGTTGCCCTCTGTTCGTAGCCTGATCGACTACCTGAGCCTCCATTTACCCCAAAGCATCCAGGAGCGAAGCATCACCGTTGAGAGGGTCGTTTGATGAAGGCAAAGGTCACGCTGGACGTGTGAGTGTGCTGGTTCTGGACTGGATAGGTATCGCCGTTCCGGCTCTGGCTAATTCCCAGGCATCACGAGGTTCGTCCAGGTCGCGGTTGAGGGTTTCCGGGGTCTTGAACGTGGTGTACAGGGTGATCAATGTGAGCAGGGTCAGGTAGCAGGCAATCGGCAGCCAGGCTTTGACACCGGCGCTGGCGTCGCCATCGTGGCTCGCCACGACCAGGGCGATGATGCCGGCACCGATCATCGGCGCAATGCCACCGGCGATCACTGCCGACGCTTCCCGGGCGATCGACACCCCCATGTAGCGGTGACGCGAGCCGAACAGCTCAGGCATTAGCGCTGCCTGGGTGCCGAACATGCCCCAGGTACCGATGCCCAGCGCGATGGAGATGGCTACGATGCTCGCCGCCACGTTGCCCAGGCTGAGTACCCACCACACCGGGAAGGCCAGTGCCAGTTGCAGCAGCACGAAGGCCCGGTAGACCACGACACGACCAAAACGGTCGCTGAGTTTGCCGGCCATCGGCACGGTCATCGCGCCGAGGCTGGCCGCGCAGATCAGGGTCAGCACGCCCACCGGACCTTGCAGACCGACCACGCCAACGATGTAGCTCACAGCCAGGGCCTGGTAAATCGATGAACCACCGTTTTCTCCCAGGCGCAGGCCGATACCGATGAGCAAGGTTGGCCTGGAGTGCTCCATGGCACTTTTCAGCGGGTTGACGCATACGCGCTTGAGCGCCTTGAGGCGGATGAAGGTCGGCGATTCCCTGAGCGACAGACGCATGTACAGGCCCAGTGCGACGATCACCACGCTGCTGAAGAATGGCAATCGCCACAGCCCGCTCTCGATGACGTTGTCATTGCCCGTGACCACCAGGAAATACACCAGCGCCGCGAGGATGGTGCCCAACTGGATGCCGAGGAACGGCAAGGCGGCGTAGAAACCGCGCCGGCCCTCGGGAGCGTACTCGGTCATCATCACCGCAGCACCAGCCTGTTCGGCACCGGCGCCCAGACCCTGGAGCAAACGCAGGATCACCAGCAGTACCGGTGCCAGGTAGCCGACCTGATGGAAGGTTGGCAGTGCACCAATCAGGGTGCTGGAGATGCCCATCAACAGCACCGTCGTCGCCAGTACGAACTTACGCCCGACGCGGTCACCGATCATGCCGAACAGTACGCCGCCCAGCGGCCGTATCGCAAAGCCCAGGAAGTAAGTGCCGAAACTGGCGATCAGGCTCATGACGCGGGTCTGTTCCGGAAAAAACAGCGGCCCGAAGATCAGCGCCGAGGCCAGGGTGTAAAGCGCGAAGTCGTAGTATTCCAGGGCACTGCCCAGGGAGCAGGCCCAGGCTGCACGGTGCAAGTCTTTCTTGCGCTCGCGCGCGTCAGGAGTCAGAGCGATGTCGGATGGAGAATGATCGTGAGTCATCTGGGTACCTCCAGGTGCCTTTATGGCATCTTGTTATTGACAGGTAGTTGGGTTGCTTACAGTTTCAACCGCCGGACTTCCTGGAGCATGGCCTGCTCCATGATGTCGATGGGTGCATCTTTCCCGGTGTACAACTCGATTTGCCGACAAGCCTGGTGCACCAACATGCGGGTGCCGGCCACGGTGCTGCAACCCAGCGCTTTGGCTTGCAGCAGCAAAGCAGTCTGCACTGGCATGAACGCCACATCCATGACAATCAGGTGACTGGCCAGACGACCGTCCAGCGGGTTGCTGTCCGGCTGCTTGAAGCCCACCGAGGTAGCGTTGATGACGATATCGAAGGTCTTGGCCGTGAACATCTCGACGCTGCCGCCCCACCGAGCACCCAGATCCTCCGCCAGGGCGGCACCGCGCTCGAAACTGCGGTTGAACACCGTGACCTCGGCCGCCTCTTGCAGGCAACCGTAGACAACCGCACGAGCAGCACCGCCAGCACCGATCACGGCGATACGCTTGTCGCTCAGCTCGGTGACTTCCTGCAGGGCGCGGACGGCGCCCAGGTAGTCGGTGTTGTAGCCGGTCAGTACACCGTCGACGTTGTTTATGGTGTTGACCGCGCCGATCACCTGGGCCGATTCGTCGATCCTGTCCAGATGAGGCATCACTACAGTTTTGTAAGGCATGGAAACGTTCATGCCGCGCACGCCGAGCGCGCGAATCGCCGCCACGGCGGCAACCGGATCTTCGACGCCAAAACAGACAAAGGTGTAGTCCAGGCCCAGGGCCGCGTAGGCGGCGTTATGGATCTTTGCCGAGAGTGAAAAAGGCGAACCCATGATTGAGCCGCAGAGGATGGGCAGGGATTGAGGCATGTGGGTGTCCTTCACGAGAGTTAGACGACGCTGGTCAAGCCACCATCGACGAAAAGTGTCTGGCCATTAACGAAGTCGGAGGCTGACGAAGCGAGGAAAACTGCCGCGCCGCACAGCTCCTCTGCCCTGCCCCAGCGCCCGGCGGGAGTACGCTGCACCAGCCAGTCGGAGAAAGCCGGGTCGTCGACCAGCGCCTGGTTAAGCTCAGTCCGAAAATATCCGGGGGCCAGGGCGTTGATCTGCAGGCCATGACCGGCCCAGTCGGCACACATGCCACGGGTTAGCATGCGCACGGCGCCCTTGCTGGCGGCATAGGGCGCGATGGAGCGGCGGGCCAGTTCGCTTTGCACCGAGCCGATATTGATAATCTTGCCGCGCCGGCGAGCGATCATGTGGCGAGCCACCGCCTTGGACACATTAAATACGCCATCGAGGTTGGTGCACATCAGTCGATGCCAGTCTTGTGCACTGACGTCTTCAAGTGCCTGGCGATGCTGCAACCCGGCGTTGTTGATCAGAATGTCTATCGGACCCAGGCGGTTTTCCAGCACATCGATGGCGGTTGCGACGGCCTGGTGGTCGGTCACGTCGAACACCGAGTATTCGGCGTCCAGGCCTTCATCGCGTAACAGCGCGCAGGCGCTTTGCGCGCGTTCGGCATCACGGCCATTGAGCACCACCTGAGCGCCCGCCTGTGCCAGTCCACGGGCCAAGGCCAAGCCGATGCCGCGCACTGAGCCGGTGATCAGCGCCCGACGCCGGTTCAGGCGAAAGTTATCGATCATGTGTGTCTCCATGTCCTGGATTTACGAATGAGCCATGACGCCACTTTCAACCGCTACCGCTGCGGCATGCCAATCGTTTATGGTGATGCCGTGATCACGGTACGTGATCACCAAACAGGCTGTAGCGAATCGGGAGCGTCAAGTGGAACTCAAACATCTGCGCGCTTTTGCGGCCTTGGCCGAAGAGCTGCACTTTGGCCGCGCGGCGGCGCGCCTGCACATTGTCCAGCCGGCCTTGAGTGCGCAAATACGTGCTCTGGAAGAAGATGTCGGGGCGCAGTTGTTCGAGCGTGACCGGCACCGGGTCGAATTGACCGAAGAGGGGGCGCTATTTCTGCCCGAGGCCCTGGCGACCCTGCGCCAGGTCGGACGCGCGCGTGAGGTGTTGCAGCAGGCCGCGGCCGGAGAAGTCGGGGTGTTGCGTCTGGCATTTGTGTCTTCAACGTTGTCGCACTTGTTGCCGGTGCTTGTGCGTACACTGGAGGAGCGCTACCCGCGTATCGAACTGGACCTCAAGGACATGCCTTCGCTGCCGCAGGCACGGGCCTTGCTGGACAATGCCCTGGATTTTGGCTTGGTACGCCTGCCCTTGAGTCTGCCTGGCGTGCACACGCGTCTGCTCTTCGAGGAATCGCTGGTGGTGGCGCTGCCGCAAGATCATCCGCTGTGCACCCTACGTCGTATCAAGCCTCAGGATCTGGTCGGATGTCCGACGCTGGTGCTGGCGCGCAAGTTCGCTCCCGGTTTGTATGACCAGATGCTGGCGGGTTTCCACCGACGCAAGATCACCCTGACGATTGCCCGGGAGATGGGCGAGTTCACCACCCAGTTGGCCTTGGTGGCCGCCGGCCTGGGCGTCGGTATCTTGCCAAGCGGTGCCGCATCGGCACTACCAATCGGCGTCGTGACCCGGCCACTGACACTGGCCATGAGCGGTGCTGGCATCGGCGTGGCCTGGACCGGCCTGGAAAATCCACGCAAGCGCGCGCTGATGCAGGTGCTCGACGAACTCTATCCCGCGTCGAGTCCTGAACTTACTCAGGGGCTGTAGGGAAGATGGCCGAGGTTTCCTCTGAAAGCGACTATCGCCAGGCTGATTGTTGACTGCGCAGGACCTGGCCGACCATTTCCCTCAACCACTTGTTCTGAGGGTCTCGGTGAAATCGGTCATGCCAATACAGATCAATCTCGAACGAGGGTATTTGCAGAGGCAGAGGGTGTATGACCAGAGGATAAAAGCGCGCCAGGGTTTTACCCAAGGCAATAGGCAGCGTCCATATCATGTCGGTATCGAGCAGCAAGTGCGGACCAGACAAGAACTGAGGGGTGCGCATTTTAATGCAGTCTCTGCCGCCCGCATCGATCAAGGCACGCTCCAGTGCCTGGTGGCCGCTACCCCCGGATTCCACCAACAAATGCTCACTGGTGACAAACGCTTCAAGGCTCAAGCCGCGATGGGCCAAGGGGTGGTCTTTGCGCATGGCACAGACGTAATGCTGAGAAATAACTGGGGTTCGGTGAATGTCAGTCTGAAGGGTCGGCATAAAGCCGAGCGCCAGGTCTATCCTGCCAGTGGACAGGCCATTAAGCGTCTCATCCATCCCACCCACAACGGTGTGTATCCGCGCTTTAGGTGCAACCCTGGACAATTCGCTCAAGATGGGTGGCAAACAAACGACCTCGCCAATGTCGCGCATTCTAAAGATGAATGATTTTTCACAACCTTTCGGATCAAACACCGGCATTTGGCATCCAGCCTCCCTGACCATCGCAAGGGATGCCAACAGTCGCGGCGCGATATGGACACAAAACGGTGTGGGCTCCATTCGGCGACCGACCAGCGTAAACAACCTGTCTCCATAGTCGTTTCGCAACCGTTTTAGCGAACCGCTGACGGCTGCCTGCGTAACACCCAGATTCTGCGCCGCAATGGAAGCTGAGTGGTCTCGCCACAATGCCTCAAAGGTATAGAGCAGATTCAAATCCTTCATCGAAATGCCTTGACTGAAATTCGCAAACCAAAACACTGCACTCGCCAGCAAAGCGGCGTGGGCTTCGACTGGCAAGTGCAGCTCAACTGGCACTCATGAGTGGTTATGCAGACGCTTGGATAACGTTACCAGCAGATGCGCTGCTGTACAGGGGCGAAATATCAATGTGTATTCGATAATCATTGATCAATCGGGAAGCATTGAAGTGAACAACGACACAACAAGGAACATTGATAATCGTGCCGTCATGCTGGGTGTAATAGGTATCAAAACGCATGATTGTCGTGTTGCCTTCGCTCCACACGCCTTGAAGAATGTGTTCCAGCGAGGCTATTTGGGTAAAAAATGACTCAATCGCCGCCCTGACACCCTCTTTCCCCACTACTTCCGGGGAATTGCCAAACCGAAACACGACGTCATCGGTCAGATAACTCAAAAAACCTTCGACCGACATCCGATCGACACTTTCAAACATACCTGTCAATTCATGGTTCATTGCACGCCTCATTTCTTGTTTTTGTTTTTTCATTTCTGGTCGCTGCGGTGAATCTTATGCCGCTTTGCTGACCTTGTTACGGATGGCTTGCAGGGTGGATCGCACGGCGCTCAGGTAGGACGTCTGCATGCCGGTTGAGAACTCGACTTCCTTCTCGCTGCCCGCCGATACGCCCGGCAGGGAGAAATCGAAGGAGAAGCGCAGGAACAGTTCGCCATCCTCTTCCTCGATGACGTTCTTGATCAGACCACGGGCATTACCGGAGAGGCGCACGAACTCGACTTGCTGCTCTTCAGTAAGAAGGACCATTTCCTGAAGGCGCTCACCGTAAAGCACCACTTCGCGGATAAAGGTATTGCCCTGGTCCTCAACGACATTACATTCGGTAATGGCATCAACGAACGGCACCGCATTGCGAGCCTTGCTCACCAACCCTTCCCATACCTGGCTGCGGTTCAGGTTCACACCGCCCGACTCCTCAGGGGCATTGACTTTCAAGCGACGACTTACATTGATCATGGGGGTACTCCGGGTTTTCAGGTTCAAAAGTGACCGACTCCCTGTCGAGTGTCAGGGACAGTCTGTCAGGGGGTCTCAAACGGTGAGATAACCACCGTCTACGGCCATTGCCGTTCCGGTCACAAAACTGGCGTCATCGGACAGCAGCCATAGCGCAGCCTTGGCGATTTCTTCCGGTTTTCCGAAACGACCGATAGGGTGTCGTTCGCGCAATGCAGCGAACTGTTTGGCAAAATTGGGCTCTTCACTCGCACGCACGATCATCGGCGTTTCGATGATGCCTGGCATGATTGCGTTGACCCGGATATTGAGGGTGCCGTAGTCGACGGCGGCGGCCTTGGTCAAACCGACCACCCCATGCTTGGCAGCGATATAGTCCGACGCAGCGGCAATCGCTACCGAGCCCAGGGACGAAGCGGTATTCACGATGGCGCCACCGCCACTGTTCAACATGGCGCGGATCTGGTGCTTCATGCAGTAGAAAACACCGGTCAGGTCGATGCGGATAATGCGATCCCACGCCGCAGACGAGATTTCATGCAGAGGCAAATTGCTTTGCTCGACCCCTGCATTGTTGAACGCGCCATGTAGACGGCCAAATCGAGTGACGACATCATCGACTGCTGCGGCCACAGAATCTTCGTCGGTAACGTCGCAGGGGATTGAATAAACCTTGCCGCCGGCAGCCGTGACAGCACTGGCGGTTTCTTCGATGCCTGCGGTATCGCGATCAAGCAGCACAACCCTCGCGCCCGCTTTGGCAAAAGCCAGTGCCGAAGCACGGCCAATTCCGCCCGAGGCGCCAGTGATAATGATGTTCCGGTCGTCAAGGTTGCTCATATCCACACTCTCGTTGTGTAATGCCACTTACTGTATTTACCGGGGCAACGATCGAGAATCCCGTAAAACCACCAAAGACTGTTGCGCTGTTGCACCAATCAGCGGCGGGTCAAATCCAGCGCCACATCGACGATCATGTCCTCTTGCCCACAGACCATTTTTCGCCGACTCAATTCGACCAGGATGTCGACGGTACGCAACCCGTAGTGCTGGGCAGCCGCTTCGGCATGGCGAAGGAAGCTTGAGTAAACGCCGGCACAACCCCGTGCCAGCGTTTCGCGATCAACGCGCACTGGACGGTCCTGCAGGGACGGATGATGTCATCGGCGGCATCCATCAGGGTGTACAGACCGGTGCTATGGTTCCAGCCCAGGCGCTCGGCTGCGGCGATGAACACCTCCAATGGTGTGTCGCCTGCACCGGCCCCCATTCCAGCCAGACTGGCGTCAACGCGATCACAACCCTGACCACCGCGACGATGGAGTTGGTAACGCCCAAGCTCAGGTTGTGGTGGGCATGGATACCCGTCTTCGCATGGGGGGCGTGGTTCAAGGATTAAGCGGCGCGGAAGCAACTGCGGCAGCATGCGATGATCGACTGCTACAGCGTTCCCGGCCACAAAGGATAGGTCCGTTTGAAGCGGCGCAAAGGGACAGCGCTCTCGTGCCCTTTGCGCTTCAAACAATGCCTTGCCGAGCTTAGATGCCCAGGCAGAGGTATTTGATTTCCAGGTAATCTTCGATGCCGTACTTGGAGCCTTCACGGCCCAGACCCGAGGCCTTGATGCCACCGAACGGCGCGACCTCGTTGGAAATCAACCCGGTGTTGACGCCGACCATGCCGTATTCCAGGGCTTCAGCCACACGGAACACACGACCCAGGTCGCGGGCATAGAAGTACGAGGCCAGGCCGAACTCGGTGTCGTTGGACATCGCGATCACGTCGGCTTCGTCTTTGAAGCGGAACAGTGGAGCCAGTGGGCCAAAGGTTTCTTCCTTGGCCACGGCCGCGTTGTTCGGCACGTTGGTCAGGATGGTCGGCTCGAAGAAGTTGCCTTCCATCGGCTTGCCACCGGCCAGCACGGTCGCGCCTTTGCTCAAGGCATCGGCGATGTGTTCCTGCACCTTGGCCACGGCTTTTTCGTCGATCAGCGGGCCAGTGGTGGTGCCTGCTTCCAGACCGTTGCCGATCTTCAGCTTGGCGACAGCCACTTTCAGCTTCTCGGCGAATGCGTCGTAGACACCGTCCTGGATGTACAGGCGGTTGGCGCAGACGCAGGTCTGGCCGTTGTTGCGGTATTTGGAAATGATCGCGCCTTCGACGGCCTTATCCAGGTCCGCGTCGTCGAACACGATGAACGGTGCGTTGCCGCCCAGTTCCAGGGACACTTTCTTGATGTCCTTGGCGCATTCAGCCATCAGTTGACGGCCGATTTCGGTCGAACCGGTGAAGGACAGCTTGCGCACGATCGGGTTGCAGGTCAGCTCGGTACCGATGTCGCCGGCGCTGCCGGAAACAACGCTGAACACGCCAGCCGGGATGCCGGCACGCTGGGCCAGTTCGGCCAGGGCGAAAGCGGAGTACGGGGTTTGCGAAGCAGGCTTGAGCACCATGGTGCAACCGGCGGCCAGGGCCGGGCCGGCTTTACGGGTGATCATTGCAGCCGGGAAGTTCCACGGGGTGATTGCAGCGGTCACGCCGATTGGCTGCTTGATCACGATCAGGCGCTTGTCTGGCTGGTGGCCCGGAATCACGTCACCGTAGATACGCTTGGCCTCTTCGGCGAACCACTCGATGAAGGAAGCGGCATAGACGATTTCGCCCTTGGCTTCGGCCAGTGGCTTGCCCTGTTCCATGGTCATCAGACGAGCCAGGTCATCCTGGTTCTCGATCATCAGTTCGAACCAGCGACGCAGTTTGCCCGCACGTTCTTTGGCGGTCAGTGCACGCCAGGCCGGCAGCGCTTTGTCAGCAGCTTCGATCGCACGGCGGGTTTCGGCAGCGCCCATTTTCGGCACGGTGCCCAGAATTTCGCCCGTTGCCGGGTTGTTGACCTTGATCGTCAGACCATTGTCCGCATCGACCCAAGCGCCATCGATGAAGGCTTGCTGGCGGAACAACTGAGTGTCTTTAAGCTGCATGACGTTTCCTTTTCTGAATGAGGGGTTGGCGAGCGTTGGCTTAAACCAAAGCGCTACGTCTTTTCAGCTCATGGTTCAGAATGAAATCGTTCTCGGAATAATCCACCGGGCAATCGATAACGTGCACACCCGGCTCACTGATGCAGCGCTGCAGTAGCGGCAATAAGCCTTCGGCGCTTTCCACCCGGTGGCCCTTGGCACCATAGCTTCGCGCATACATGACGAAATCCGGGTTGCCGTAGTCCAGCCCAAAATCAGTGAACCCCATGTTGGACTGCTTCCAACGGATCATGCCGTAGCCATCATCGCGTAGGATGATGACCGTCAGGTTCATCTTCAAACGTACGGCGGTTTCCAGCTCCTGGCTGTTCATCATGAAGCCGCCGTCACCGCACACAGCTACCACAGGACGATCCGGATAGACCAAATGTGAAGCCATCGCCGAAGGCAGGCCCGCACCCATCGTTGCCAAGGCATTGTCTAACAGTACGGTGTTGGGTTTATGTGCCTTGTAGTTGCGCGCGAACCAGATTTTGTAGATGCCGTTATCCAGAGCCACGATGCCTTCGGAGGGCATGGCACGACGCACGTCGGCGACAAAGCGCTGCGGGTAGATCGGGAAACGGTTGTCGTCCGCGCCCTCGATCACTTGGGCCTCGTTGGATTCACGGATCGTCATAAGGCGGGTGAAGTCCCAGTGTGAAGTGTCATTCAAGGACTCGCCGATCTGCCAAACAGCATTGGCGATATCGCCGATCACTTCGACCTGTGGGAAGTACACCGGATCGACCTCGGCGGAGCGGAAGTTGATGTGGATGACTTCGGTGCCGCCACGGACCATGAAAAATGGCGGTTTCTCAATCACGTCGTGGCCAATGTTTACGATCAGATCAGCCGCCTCGACAGCACGGTGCACGAAGTCGCCGGAAGACAGTGCGGCATTGCCAAGGAAGCGTGGATGACGCTCATCTACCACGCCTTTGCCCATCTGAGTGGTGACAAAAGGGATGCCGGTCTTGTCGATCAGTTGCTTGAGTACCTTGGCAGTCATCTTGCGATTGGCGCCGGCACCAATCACGAGGATCGGGCTACGGGCTGTCTGCAATTTCTCGACTGCGGCCTCGATGGCCTTGTGTTCGGCCAGTGGGCGACGATGCAGGCTCGGAGGAATTGGCCGGCTTTCGGTCTGCTCCGCGGCGATGTCCTCGGGAAGTTCAAGATGAACCGCTCCGGGCTTTTCTTCCTCAGCAAGGCGAAAGGCTTCACGCACACGCGAGGGAATGTTGTCAGCGGACGCCAACTGATGGGTGTACTTGGTCAGCGGTTGCATCATCCCAACAACATCAAGAATCTGGAAACGACCCTGCTTGGACTTTTTGATTGGCTTCTGCCCGGTAATCATGAGCATTGGCATTCCACCCAAGTAGGCATAGGCGCCAGCAGTGACCAGGTTCGTAGCGCCAGGGCCAAGGGTCGATAAGCTGACTCCGGTTTTACCGGTTAACCGGCCATAGGTTGCCGCCATGAAACCAGCCGATTGCTCATGTCGAGTGAGAACGAGCCGGATGTTGGAGCGCCTGAGTGATTCAAGTAAATCCAGGTTCTCTTCACCAGGAATCCCGAACACGAACTCTACGCCCTCATTCTCGAGGCACTGCACTACGACGTCTGAAGCCTTGAGCATTTCACTCTCCTCTAAAATCATGTATCCGCACTTGAGGTGCAACCTTGGACAATTCGCTTACGATGAATATTCAGAAACCAAAACACTGCACTTGCCAGCAAAGCGACGTGGGCTTCGACCGGCAGGTGCAGTAAAACTGGAATTCTTTAGTGTTATGCGGACGCGTGGATAACTCAACGTCGTGTCAGGTCCAGTGCCACATCGACGATCATGTCCTCTTGCCCACCGACCATTTTTCGCCGTCCCAATTCGACCAGGATGTCGACGGTACGCAACCCGTAGCGCTGGGCTGCCGCTTCTGCATGACGCAGGAAGCTGGAGTAAACGCCTGCATAACCCAGCGCCAGCGTCTCGCGATCTACCCGCACCGGACGGTCCTGCAGCGGACGGATGATGTCATCGGCGGCATCCATCAAGGTGTAGAGGTCGGTGCCATGATTCCAGCCCAGTCGCTCGGCGGCAGCGATGAACACCTCCAATGGCGCGTTGCCCGCCCCCGCCCCCATGCCAGCCAGGCTGGCGTCAATGCGGTCACAGCCCTCTTCCACCGCGACGATGGAGTTGGCCACGCCCAGGCTTAAGTTGTGGTGGGCGTGCATGCCGGTTTCGGTTTCCGGCTTGAGCACCGCCTTGAACGCACGGAAACGCTCGCGGATGTCCTGCATGTTCATCGCCCCACCGGAGTCGGCCATGTACACGCAGGTCGCGCCGTAGCTCTCCATCAACTTGGCTTGGGCAGCCAACTGCTCGGCCGGAATCATGTGGCTCATCATCAGGAAACCGACGGTGTCCATGCCCAGCTCGCGGGCATATTCGATGTGCTGTTTCGACACATCGGCCTCGGTGCAATGAGTGGCGATGCGCACCACCCGGGCACCGGCGTTGTAGGCTGCTTTCAGGTCATGCACGGTGCCGATGCCAGGCAACAACAAGGTAGTGATCTTGGCGTGGCTGATCACATCGGCGGCGGCTTCGATCCATTCCAGGTCGGTGTGGGCGGCGAAGCCGTAGTTGAAGCTCGACCCTTGCAGGCCATCACCGTGCGCCACTTCGATCGAATCGACCTTGGCTTTGTCCAAGGCGCGGGCGATGTCCTGCACGTTCTGCAGCGAATACTGGTGACGAATCGCGTGGCTGCCGTCGCGCAGGGTTACGTCGGAGATGTAAATTTTTTTGCCGGGATTGAAAGTCATGACGGTCTCCTCAGGCGTTGAGCATCGACTGTGCCATGCGCTCGGCGGTGGCCAAGGCAGCGGAAGTCATGATGTCGAGGTTGCCGGCATAGGCTGGCAGGTAGTGGGCGGCGCCTTCGACTTCGAGGAACACTGAGGTCTTGAGGCCGGAGAACTTGCCAAGACCCGGTATGTTCAGTGGTGCGTCTTCAGGGATGACGTCGAACTGGACTTTCTGCTTGAGGCGATAGCCCGGCACATAGGCCTGTACGGCGGCCGCCATCTCTTCGATGGAGGCCTCGACCAGTGCCTGATCGGCGGCTTCGGACAGCACAAACACCGTGTCACGCATCATCAGCGGCGGTTCAGCCGGGTTCATCACGATGATCGCCTTGCCCTTGGCTGCGCCGCCGATCGCTTCGATAGCCTTGGAGGTGGTTTCGGTGAATTCGTCGATGTTGGCACGAGTGCCGGGACCCGCGGACTTGCTGGCGATCGAGGCGACGATTTCGGCGTAGTGCACCTTGGCCACGCGTGATACCGCTGCGACCATGGGGATGGTCGCCTGGCCACCGCAGGTGACCATGTTGACGTTGAGTTGGCCGAGATTCTGTTCCAGATTGACCACCGGCACGCAATACGGGCCGATGGCTGCTGGTGTCAGGTCGATCAGACGGATACCGGGTTTGATCGAGCGCAGGAAGGCGTCGTTCTTCACGTGGGCGCCGGCTGAGGTGGCATCGAAGACGAAATCGATGTCCTTGAATTCGTCCATGCGGGTCAGGCCTTCAACACCTTCATGGGTCACCGCCACGCCCATGCGCTGGGCGCGGGCCAAACCATCAGAGGTCGGGTCGATGCCGACCATGGCGGCCATTTTCAGGTGCTTGCCGTGACGCAAAATCTTGATCATCAGGTCAGTGCCGATGTTGCCCGAGCCGATGATTGCGACGCTGATTGGATTGCTCATTGTTATTGTGTCCTGTCGTTGCACACAGCCTGAGATCAGGCGTTACCACGCCGGCGTTCGGCAAGGGTCTTGCCACCCGCAGCCCACTGGGTTTCGGGAATCTCTTGAAGCAGCACGCGTACGCTATCTACGGGCACATCGAGGCTTTGCGCGATGGCCTGGGTGACGTTGAGCAACAGTGCATGCTTCTTCTCTTCACTGCGTCCTTCGGCGAGGTGGATCATGGCGATAGGCATGGTCGATAGCTCCGGATCAACGCTGGCTGGACGAAGTGAAGCGCATGGAGACGCTGCCCAGATGCTGGTAGCGGACGGTGATGTTGTCCCCGGCAGCAACGGCAATGGCCTCGGTGATGCCACCGGTCATGATGAAGCAGCCCGCCGGCAGTTCACGACCCTTGGCACCGAGCATGTTGGCCAGCATGGCGACGCTCTGCGCCGGGTGCCCGAGCACCGCGGCGCCGGCACCGGTGGCGACTACTTCGCCGTTCTTTTCCAGCACCACACCCAGGCATTTAAGGTCAATGCCCTGCACGCCACTCATTTGTCCGCCGGTGACGAAGCGTGCCGAAGAGGTGTTGTCGGCAATGACGCTCTTGAGATCGAAGCGGAAGTTCTCGTAGCGCGAGTCGATCACTTCAACTGCCGGCAAAATAAAATCGGTAGCCGCCAAAACGTCGCCAACATGCACGCCCGGTCCCTTGAGCGGATGCTTGAGAACAAAGGCGATCTCGGCCTCGACCTTGGGATGGATCAACCCGTCAACATCGATAGCCGCGCCGTCCAGGCAAGAGCCGTAGTCCGTAAGGAAGCCGTGGATCGGGTCAGTGACGCCCATTTGCTTCATTTTTGCGAAAGAGGTCAGGCCCATTTTCAGGCCGGCGATACGTACACCGCGTGACTCTTTGCGCTGGCGAATGGTGTCCTGGATGGCGTAGGCGTCTTCCCAGTCCATGTCCGGGTGGGCGTCGGTAATCTTGGCCACCGCCTCGCGGTTGAGCTCGGCGTTTTCCAGGTGTTCGGCCAGTTGGGCGATAGTGCTTGCAGAGAGATTCATAAAGGTTTCCTTCAAACGAAACGAACAGAAGCCGAGCCGATGCCGCCCAGGCTGATGCGCAATTGATCACCGGCCTTGACCGGTACCATGGCCGCCAGTGAACCAGAGAGAATGACTTCGCCCTTATTCAGGCCAATGCCAAGTTCACCGAGTTTGTTAGCCAGCCAGGCCACGGCATTCGCCGGATGGCCGAGGGCCGCAGCACCGGCGCCGGTGGCAACCACTTCACCGTTCTTTTCCAGGGTCATGCCGACACAGGCCAGGTCAACGTCACGCGGGGACACGCCCTGCCCGCCCAGGACGAAAGCCCCGGCGGAGGCGTTGTCGGCGACGGTGTCCTGGATGCGGATCTTCCAGTCACGGATGCGCGAATCGACGATCTCGAAGCACGGCATCACATAGTCAGTGGCCCGTAAAACATCAGCCACGGTGATACCGGGGCCATGCAGGTCTTCCTTGAGCACGAACGCGATTTCGCCTTCGGCCTTGGGTGCGATCAAACCGTCGATGGCGATGGCGGCGCCGTCGGCATAGAGCATGTCCGAGAGCAGATGACCGAAGTCCGGTTGATCGACGCCGAGCATGTCCATCACCACTTTGCTGGTGACGCCGATCTTTTTTCCGATGATCCGCTGGCCGTCGTCAAGGCGTCGCTGGATCATCGAGAGCTGTACCTGATAGGCCTGCTCCAGGGTCATGTCCGGGTAGGTGTCGGTCAGCGGCGCCAGAGCCTGGCAATTGCTGAGTGCTTGGTGCAGCTGCTGGCCGAGTACGTTGATCTCTTGTTTATTCATGAATGGCTCCTTACAGCCGCACGCAGACGTTGCGCAGCTCGGTGTAGAACTCAAGCGAATGCACGCCCCCCTCACGGCCGATACCCGACTGCTTGGCACCGCCGAAAGCGGTACGCAGATCGCGCAGGAACCACGAGTTGATCCAGCAGACACCCACGTCCAATGCACTGCCCAGACGATGGGCGACCTGCAGGTTGCTAGTCCACACGCTGGCAGCCAGGCCATAGGGTGTGTCGTTAGCGAGGCGGACGACTTCTTCTTCGGTATCAAAGGGTGCGATGTGGCAAACCGGACCGAAAATTTCCTCGCGCACCACGGCCGAGGTTTCCGAAAGGCCGGTCCAGATCGTCGGCTCGAACCAAGCGCCTTCGGCCAGATGATCCGGTACCTGGGCGATGCGACCGCCGTGGACCACGGTGGCACCATCAGCGACAGCCTGACGGCAGTAAGACAGAATTTTTTCGCGGTGACCGAGCGAGATCACCGGTCCCATGGTGCTGTCGTGCTGGTTCGGGTCACCCACTTTGATGCCTTCGGCGTGGGCCTTGAACGCAGCGACAAAACGCTCGAACAGCGGACGTTGCACGTAAATGCGCTCGGTCCCCAGGCAGACCTGGCCACTGTTCTCGAACACGGCGCGCCCCAAACCTTTGACGGCTTTTTCCAGGTCCGCATCGGCGAAAACGATGCCGGCGTTCTTGCCGCCCAGTTCCAGCGATACCGGGCGGATACCCTTGGCTGCGGCCTTCATGATGATCTCGCCCGTGCCGGTTTCACCGGTGAAGGTGACACCATTGACCTCTGGGTGAGCGGTGAGGAAGGCACCGGCCGAGTCACCACCGAAACCATGCACTACGTTGTACACACCCGGTGGGACGCCGGCTTCATTCATGACTTCGGCGAGCAGCGTGGCGGTGGCCGGGGTCTCTTCGGAGGGTTTGACCACGACAGTATTGCCACAGGCCAGGGCCGGCCCAACCTTCCAGGTCATCAACAACAGCGGCAGATTCCAGGGACAAACAACAGCGATGACGCCACGTGGTGCTCGCACGCTGTAGTTAACGGCCTTGCCACCGTCAGGGGTGTCCATCACGAAGCTTTCAGTCGGCACATTCTTGATCAGGTCGGCGAACACCTTGAAGTTGGCCGCGCCACGGGGAATGTCCAAGTGCCCGGCGAGTGCGCGGGGTTTGCCGGTGTCGGCCACTTCCGCAGCCACAAACTCTTCATGGCGACGTTCGATGCCCTCCGCCACTTTGTGCAACAGGGCCGTTCGCTGGGCGACAGTCATGCTGCCCCAAGGGCCTTTCAATGCAGCTTGCGCAGCTCGCACGGCGGCGTCTACCTCAGCTTTGCCGGCCTCGTGCACCAAGCCGATCAGGCTGTTATCGGCCGGGTTGCGGTTTTCGAAGGTACGGGTGCTACTCACCCATTCACCATTGATGAAATGGCGGAATTCTTTAGCAGGCATAAGGTGTTCCTTCTTTTTCTAGTTGGCTGGAGCGCTGGCTTCGGGATCACCCGCCGTCAGGTATTCCCACATACGTTCGTAAATTCGGCCGCTGGTGACAGCCCGTCGCGCGCAGGCCTGTGGGTCGAGTACCGGCCCTTGGGCGGCAAGACCTGCGCTGTGCAGTTGCAACTCAATCCGCGCGGCGTCTTCCAGATACCAGGTCAGCGTCAACGCTTCGATCAGTGACGCGCCAACGACGATGGCGCCGTTGCCACGCATGACCAGCGCATTCCCCTGCCCTAATTGATTGGCCAAGGCGCTGGCTTGCTCGTCGCTGCGCAGCAGTTGCGGGTCGTCCCACAGCGGGATTGGCTGCTGAAAGTAGCTGCCCATGCCATGGCGCGGTTGAGGTGTGAGCCTTGCGCATGACAGGGTCATGACCTGGGCAGGCATGCTTCGGATCACTGCGTGGACGTCTGGGCGCCGACGATATATTTGCTGGTGGATACGAACCTCACCCAGCACGCCGTCGGGCAACTCACCTTTGACCGGTACCACGATTCCTGGCTCGCCCGGCTGGATCAAACCCATCGGTTGCGCGGCGCAGACCAGAAAGTGCTCGTCATCCAGACGCAGGCTGCAGTGCCCGTAGGCATGCACCAAACCCGCGCGGGCCAAAGCGCGCGCAGCCACGCGCACCTGCGACTGCTCCTCGCGGCCGGGTATTGGCAAGCGACTCACGATTTGAATTCCGGAATGTCAGGCTTCGCACCCCAGGCGCAGAATCCCGCACCCTCCGCCGGAAACTGCCGAGGCTGGTGGGTTGCATCATTCTCTGGAGAGATCAGGCTGACCCCTGTCGAGTATTCGTAGGTCATGCCGTCAGGTCCCTCGAAATAGAGGAACATCGCGCCCGAGGTAGGGTGGCGTCCCGGACCAAAGAGAATCCGAATGCCCCGTTCAACCAGGAAGTAGTAGGCGCGCATCAAGTCATCGACGGTTTCCACCTGGTGGTTGATGTGTTGCACGCCGGGATGGGAGGAAGGGAACAAGGCGATCTTGTGATGGATCTCGTCGATACGCAGCAGCGGCGCCTCGCCAATTCGGTCACTGACCCTGGCGTTTGCCAGCTGAGTCCAGAACAGTTCGTCACGCCGGGCATTCATGGTGCGCAAGCCAATATGGCTGAAACCGGTGATGCCGGCATCGCGACTCGGGAAATAGCGTCGCCCGCTTGCCTGGGGACGCAAGACCAGCTCGATGTTGTTGCCGCTGGGATCTTTGAAGCGAATGAAGTCGTCGACATAGCGCACTTCAGCGTCTGCACGTGAGCCATGCTGTACGTTGAATTCATTACGCTCCAGCAAGACCGCTGCGTCTTCCAGGTCCTGCGCTGTTCTGACTTCGAACGCTGTTGTGGTTTCTTGCGGATCGCCCTCGTAATAGCAAAGCGTATGGTCTCGGCTGTCCGATCGGAAGTACACCGCTCCATTGGCTTCTCTCGCGATCTGCAAGCCGAGAACCTGTGTGGCGTAGCGACGTGCCTCGTCCAGATTCGCGGTGCCAAGCCGTATGTACCGAATGTCATGCAGGTTAATCATGAGGCATGTCCTCTTATTTATTGTTGTCTGGGAACCATCTTCCCGCTGGCCAATAAATAAAAGAAGCAAATATTAGTTATTTGCGCTATCTGATTTATTTATACGTGTATCACCCTCTGCATCCAGTTTTTCGGGGTAAAAAAAATGCCCCGTATCTACAGATACGAGGCATTTTCACCAACGAATCAGGTCACCCGATTGCCTCCTTGGCAATGTCTGAAGCGCCTGCCTGCGTACTGACCTCATTCACTGTTTTACTCCTTGGCATGGAGAACACAAACAATGCGGAAATGACGTAGAAGCCGGCGCAGACGATCAATCCCGCTGCCAGGCTATAGAAGCTGGCAATGCCACTGAGCAGCACGGGTGCGAAAGCCGCCAGTCCGCGACCCGCATTGAAACAGAAGCCCGCTCCAAGCGTTCGCACCCGGATGGGGTACATCTCGCTGAAGTAAGAACCGAACAACCCAGCGAACACCATGAAAAATGCGTACCCCGCCCCTATCCAGATCAGCGATTGGGTCTGGGTGGTATAGACATAGACCAGCGCCATCATGGATGTCAGCAACAGCGATATAACAATCGTAAGCCGCTTGCCAATGCGATCGGCGATGAAGCCGAATACGTTCAGGCCAAAGAAATTCCCGAGATGGAGTACCGCCATAAAGCTGGTCATCGACGCCAGACTCAAGCCACGGTCCTGTATCAGGTAGGTGGGCAGCCACGTGCTGACGCCCCAGGAACCAAGCAACGCAAAGCTGGCTGCAAGAGACCCCAGCAGGGTGTAACGAAGTAGTTCAGGCGAAAAAATCTCCCTGACCGATATCCGCTGCGCAGTAGTGCCCTGTGTATCGCGCTGAGCCTTCCAGGCCGGCGATTCCGGAATCAGAAAAAATACATAAATGATCGGCAGTATCACCGAGGCACCGGACACGAAAAACATCAAACGCCATTCCGGCAGCATGAACTTTGCAGCCAGCGCAGCCACGATGGCGCCAACTGGGAAGGCACTGATCACGAAGGATATGGCTCTAGCGCGTTGCTTGGGCGGCCACGTTTCGACGATATAAGCTGAGAGGATCGTCCATACCCCGCCAAGGCCAAGACCAGAGACAAACCTCAGGCCCGCCATTACGTAGAGATCATGAGCGAATGCAAAGAAACAGGTCAGTGCGCCGAAGATCGCCAGCGATGCAATCAATGCCTTGCGCCGACCGAAGTTGTCGGAGTACCAACCTGTGGCAACGCCGCTCACACCAATACCCAGCAATGTAGCGCTAGCCAGCGCACCCACCTCATGGAGACTGAAACCCAGGTCCTGGCGGATAACCGGCAGAGCGAGCGTTAGCAGGATGATCTCCATTGCATCAAAAAGGTAGGCGATGAATCCGCCGATCAGTACATGCCACTTGGATATTCCAGTCACGATTTCACCTGCTTTTAATTATTGGACAGTGATGTTCGTTCCGCGGGCCGCCATGTTGTTTATGGCGGCCCTGGAAAGAGGCAAAGTTCAGAATCGGTAAACGGCCTGCAGCCAGAATTTATTACCTTCGGCACGGTTCTCGACCAGCATTTCGTGTTGCACTTTCATGACAAACCCGATTGCCGGGGTTTGGTATTTGATCGAGGGGCCGATTGCAACGACCCGACCACGGTTACCATCCAGGTACGTCTGACCATTCTTCTCATCATCGCTGAGCTGCTTATACGCATAGCCGTTCACGCCCACTTGCCATTCGGGAGTGATGTTGTAGCCAATGTTGTAGTCGGCGTTGAACTCACGGCCGGAGCGATAGTGGGTAGCGGAGTTCTCACCATTGAACATATAAATGAGCTTGGCGCTGACCTCCAGTTTCTCCAATGGATAGGCGGTAAACGAGTACCATGGCCCGTAAGCCCAGTAGTTTCGACCTGGATTGAAAAGGCGGTCCTTGTCATAGGACCCGATGGGCGCAAATACATCCAGCGCGAATAATTGGCTGTACCGTGGAGAGCTCCACCCCAATACAAATGGAGTTACCGTCAAATCGCCGACGCCTTCTTGGTGATCGCTGCGATGAACTCGACCAGCAGGTGTATCGACATCGAACTTGACGTCGCCCTTGACCAAGGGCAAGGCAATGCGACTGGCCAGCTTGGCACCCAAAATCGAGTAATCTTGGTAGACGTAATCCACTCGCATCGACAGTGCTTGAACATCAAGGTCAAAGTTGTGAATACCTTGCTTTTGATTGCCATCACCATCCAGCGTTTTATTCGCGCTGTAGTCGGACAAGTAGAAAAACTCGGTAAAGCCTGGTGGTGGCATCTTTCCCGCGAGGACCGTATTCACACCCAGTGGGTATGAGGTGCCGCCGCCTTCTGTTGCCTGGGCAAGCGGAACGAAAAAAAGACCTATACAGAGAGTACTGATCCAAGCGTTTGACGCGCGATGGGTTTTTGATTTTAGTGTGTTCATCTCATGTTCCATTTTTATTTTTGTATTGCGGAGGAGAATTTGTTTTTTGAAACTTTCAGCCCTAGCATTACTTAAAAACGACAGGCAAATTTCAGGCGCAGCGATACGCACCGTCATTTGTCAGGACGCTGCAAACAGTTGAGTTATTCAACGGCCGGGCATTGGTTGCCCGGCCTTCAGCAAGGTGTTACCGAATAGTGGTTTCCAGCTCGCCGAGCCCTTCGATGCAGACTTTCAATACATCGCCGCGGTCCAGGAATGTGTGGCTTTCCATGCCCACGCCCGCCGGTGTTCCCGTCAACAGAACATCACCGGGAAACAGATCGATGGTCTGGCTCAGATAGGAAATCTGCTCTGCAATGCCGTACATATGGTTGCGGGTATTGGAATCCTGTACCCACACACCATTCCTCGACAGCTTGATATCCAGGTTCTCGGGATCTTTGACAAATTGTGCCGGCGTCAGGTACGGGCCCAGTGGGCAAGAGCCCGTGAAGCATTTGTGGCCAATCCAATCGAAGCGAAACGGCGAGCTGGGGTCGACTTGCTCGCGACGCAGCCGATCACGCGCGGACAGGTCATTGGCGCAGGTGTAACCCGCCACATAGTCGAGCGCCTCTTCAATGGAGACACGCGACGCTCGCTTGCCGATCACTACCGCCAACTCGGCTTCCCAATCGAGCATGCGGACACCTGCCGGAAAGTCTACCGCTTGCTTGTGTGCGACCAGACTGCCGCGGCCGGGCTTGATGAAATGCCAGGGAGCAATGCCCTCGCTGCGCGGATCCAGCGACAGTTTCATGTTGAACGCACGGGCCATGGCTTCGACATGGTCTCGATAGTTTGCTCCCGCGCAATAGATCGTGCCTGGACGTTCCAGGAACGGAGCAAAGTGCAACGTGGCAAGATCAAGCCGCTGCGACTCATAGAGCGCTGGCGCTTCAAACACTGCCATTGCAAGCTTTTGCAGCTGCGGATTGGACGTTTCCCAGAACTCGAGCAATGCATCGAGGGAAGCTGCCGGCAACTCAAGGCCGGCCTTGGCCACAAGCTGACCAAGATCATAGGCGTATTCGCCAACCAGCAGGCCGGTTGCGTTTGACTGGACATCCGTCCGATAGGTGAAAAGCTGATACTTCATGGGGCCACCATCACAGGAGCGAAAAGCGTTGGTTGGAAAAGCTGACGTGGAGCGTGAGGCCGCCTTCCATGAGCAGCCACTTGCGTACATCCACGTCATAAACGCCGTGGGCGATAAAGGGATCTGACTGGACGATGCGCAGTGCTTCGGCATGATCCGCCGCACGCAAAATGCTCATACCCCCCAGCTCACCGGGAAGGGTCTGATCCGAGACAAAGGGCCCGGAAGCGAACAACTCGCCGCGTTGCTGCGCCAGAATCGCCCACTTCAAGTGGGCGTCCAGCAGCTCTGGTACGCGGGTCAGGTCCCGTGGCGTACGCATGACCACGAACAGCGGCTTGTTCAACATCCCTGCCAGCAGCTCCTTGGTCGTAGAGCTATCACTCATCACGCGCCGCCTCGAAATTCTGAATAAAGGCTTCAGGAGGTGGATTGGTTGCCCACACGGCGATCAGGTCTGGTGGTGCCCCGTCGATAGCCAGCCATTCGCTGTCATCTTCGGGAATGACATCGATGTCCCAGAAGTATTCGACCATGCTGTCCCAAGGGTCGCGGATGTAATGAAAGTAGTTGGAGCCGGCTACATGCCGTCCAAGGCCAAAAGCGCTTTCATAGCCCAAGCTCATCAGGTGTTGGGCGCCCAATTCGATCTCATCAATACCCATCACCTCAAAACTGAGATGATGCAGACCGCTATGGCTGCTCTTGGCCAGGCCCAATACATGGTGATCACCGCCACAGCCACACCGTAGAAAGGCGATCTTGTCCCCCGCGCGATCAGAGACTTTCATCCCTAGCACCTGGGTATAGAAATCAATCGAACGATCCACATCGGGGGTGAATTTGATCAAGTGACCCAAGCGCAACGGTGTCACTCGACGCAACTTCGAGGACGGTGTGCATCCGCGCTGACCGATGCGGCGGTAACGGCCCGGGGTGTTCGACTCTGGCGTCGGCAAAGGAGCTAACGGCATGGAGTCGGCGTCGGTGACGTGAACCCAATCGCCGGACGGATCACGAAACCACAATCCGTCTTGCCCGATATCAAACGGTGCCGGATGGATGACCACACCGTGGTAGCTCAGGTTTTCTCGAATAGTCTGCAGGCCCTCTGCATCGGTACCAAACGAGATATAACTCAGGCGCTTTGTGGTGCCGGGCATCAGTCGCACTTGATCCTGGGCGCGCCCCTTACAGCGCAACACCAAATGATCACCGGCCATGCGGGCTTCGAGCCCGACAGCTTCGTAGAAGGAGCGACCCACTTCCAGATCCGGAACAGTCACGCCTACGTGTTGTAGAGAACGAATCATCTTGGACGCTCCTTTTTAACGAATAGGGGAAAAGGGTGCGGCGCTCAACAGTTCCACCTGCTGGGCAACCACCAGATGGCCGTTCTTGCCAAGGAACGTACGCCATCTTGGATCACTGGACAGCGCCGCGCGGCGTTGGGCCCGGTCCTCGTAGCTGGAATATCCCCACAACTGAATGACCCGATTGATGTCCCCCGTTTCCGGCTTGAAATAACCGATCAGGTTGCCCAGTGCCTCGCCCTGAAGTGGCAGCCCCTCCTCCTCGTAAGCACGCAGGAATTCGTGCAGGGCGCCTGGCTTGAGTTGATAGGTACGTTGTTCAATCAGCATGTTGTTTTCTCTTTTTTGGAAGGTGCCTGGGACTCGGCCTTGGAGTCGGCTTCGATCAACTTGATCACTGCCGAGATATCTTCTTCACCGATGCCTTCTTTGATGGCCCTTAGAAAGTAGGGCTTGGCGGCATTGAACAAAGGCGCGGCGCTACCGAATTCCTCGGACAGTTCACTGGCCATGTCGATGTACTTTTCCAGCGTGGCAAAAGGTCCTGGCGCCGGCAGGAAATGACGATCAGCCATCATCGGTGCTCTTGCGCTGAACATCGTTGAACCACCCGCGCTTTGGCGAATCACCTCAACCACCTGCTGTGCACTGAACCCTGCTTTCACGCCAAGGTTTAACGCCTCGGCTGCGGCCAGGGTGTGAATAGTCACCAGATAGTTGGCGATCAATTTCATCGCGACCGCGCACCCAAACCCACCGATATGGAACTGGATGTCGGCGATTGCATCGAGCACGGGCTTGCAGTGCTCCACCAGGTCAGGGTCACCGCCCAGAAACAAAGAAGCCTTGCGTTGCGAAACCATGGATGGAGTACCACTGACCTCCGCTTCCAGTACCCGCGCACCACGTTGTTCGATGCGCTGAGCCATGCGTTGCTTGAAGGCTTTGTGATAGGTGCCGATCTCGATGAGCGTGTGCTGCGGCCCTATGGACTGAAGCAGACCATCAGGCCCCTCCATGATTTCCATGTGGGCCACTTCGCTGGGCAGGCAAGTGAGGATGAAGTTTGATTGCGCCGCTACGGCGGCTGGGCTTTCGAGCGCGATGCCACCCTGACGGATGAAGGCCTCGCGATCTCGACGTCGGTAACCGACAACGCGAAATCCGGCCGCAAGCAGGTTGGTTGCGATAGGAAGGCCAAGCTGGCCGATTCCCACCATACCGATGGTTATCACAGGCATTATTCGCCTCTCTTGTTGTTGTTCTTTTACGCAAAGCTTGAAGCTTGGCTAGGCGCTAACCTAGGCGCAGCCGGGTTCTGGAGCAAATAGCTCGGGTTATGAATAACTAGAAGCAAGCGTTATACGAAGGAACTGGAGTGGACTCGAAGCCTCAGTCAGCAGACTGGAAATCGATGATGAATACGAGGAGGCAGCAATCGACCAGGGGCGGTCGATTACCTGTTATGACGAGGACTACTCCGCCTTGCGCTAAGTGCTGGATGTAGCAATAGCGCTCAACATTGGCAGCGACATCCAACTGGTGCCAGAGCTGCAAGATCCGACGAACCTGTTCTCGTTGCTGCAACCGTCAGCAGCAACCGATGCAAGGCTTCGGGCTTAATTCCACTCGACACTTCAAAACGTTCACCTGGCGGCCCCTTCAGCTGCCAGGCGGCCCCCTGAACAAACCCTCGGTCGTTTGAGCCTTTTTTACAGCGCCATCCGCTGCGCGAGCCGCCTGGTTCCACATAAACAAACGGCGCCTTTGCATAAAAATTCCATGGCTGTTCGCTCAATGCCTGATGGACCTGGCTGATGCCAGATCCCCACCAGCATGGGCCCTTTCCTTATCCAGTATGGAAGACTCGATATGCCACGTTTCATGCTCAGTACGCTGACGCTCGCCCTGGCCTTGACGGCAATGATGCCGGTGGTCGATGCAGCACCTTTACTCGATCCCTCACCCGAACATCCCCGCGCCAACAATCAATCAGGCCAGGCCAATACCTGGCTGGAGATTGATCAGGCCGCCTTCGAAGGAAACATCAGCAAGCTTCAGCAACGGCTGGCAGGTAAAAGCCAGATGTGTGCCGTGATGAAAGCCGACGCTTATGGAAATGGCATTGCTTTACTGATCCCTTCCGCCATCCGGATGGGTATCACCTGTATCGGCGTGGCGAGCAATGAGGAGGCGCGTGTTGCACGGGCAGAGGGCTTCAAGGGGCGCCTGATGCGTTTGCGCAGCGCCACCGTTGATGAAGTCGAGAATGCACTGCGCTACAACATCGAAGAACTGGTCGGCAACCTGGAGGTTGCACGTCAGCTCAATCAACTGGCCACCCGCAAGGGCGTGAAGCTGCCGGTTCACCTGGCGCTGAATTCGGCGGGCATGAGCCGCAACGGTCTGGAAATGAGTACAGCCGAAGGGCAACAACAGGCGGTGGACCTGACCCGGCTGGATCACCTGAATATCGTCGGAATCATGACCCACTTCCCGGTCGAAGAGCGAGAGGATGTCCTTCAGGGGCTGACCAGATTCAAGGAGCAGTCCGGTTGGCTGATCGAGCACGCGAAACTGGATCGCAGCCGTATCACCCTGCACTGCGCCAATACCTTCACTACCCTTGAGGTGCCGGAAGGATGGCTGGACATGGTTCGCCCGGGGGCTGCGCTTTACGGCTACCCAGTGGGTGGGCATAACGAATTTCAACGGGTGATGCAGTTCAAATCGCGGGTCGCGGCAGTCAACGCCTACCCGGCGGGCAGTACGATCAGCTACGACCGTACCTTTACCCTGAGCAAGGACTCGTTGATCGCCAACATCCCGGCCGGCTACTCCGACGGTTATCGACGAGCGTTCTCCAACAAAGCCTCAGTGCTGATCCACGGCCAACGCGCGCCGGTGATCGGCAAGGTCACCATGAACACCCTGATGGTCGATGTCAGCGGCATCAAAGGCGTACAGCCGGGAGACGAGGTCGTGCTGTACGGCAAGCAAGGTGATGAGGAGATTACCCAGGCGGAGCTTGAGACCATCAACGGCGCGTTGTTGGCCGACTTGTACACGATCTGGGGCAACTCCAATCCGAAGGTATTGAAGTCCAATTAAGGGAAGCCTGATACCGGTCACTTAACGAACGCAGGACATCTGTAGGAGCCGAGCTTGCTCGCGATGGACGTTAACGATAACGCGTGTTTTCTGAATACACGCGTCGCCTTGAGTCCATCGCGAGCAAGCTCGGCTCCTACACAGCCCTCATGGATACAGTCCTGATCAGCTTTGCTCAAAGTGGTCTTTCAGGTATTCAGCCGCCTCATCTGAGGCTTGCTTGAGATGCGTTGTCATCAACGCAACTGCCGCCTCCACATCTTTTGCCCGATACGCTGCGAGGATCGCACGATGCTCGTCCTGACTATCAATCCCTGCTGAGCGCAGCTGCATGTAGATATGCGTATAGCGCTGCGCGATGGTGTGCGCACGGATGATCATGTTTTCCAGGTGCTTCATTCGCGCAGGCGCATAAAGTGCCGTATGAAGCGAGAGGTTCCATTGACTGCTCAAGATCGGATCGTGAACTTTCTCGAACTCATCGATGATGCGTTCGACACCATCAAGTTGCTCGGGTGTCGAAAGCGGTACCGAATGGCGGACGGCCAACGGCTCTAAAACCGCCCGTAATTCAAAGCACTCATTCATTTCATGCAAGGAGGGCTGCGTCACCATGAAGCCACGGTTTGGCAGGAACTGGACCAGTCCCTGACCTTCAAGCTCACGTAACGCTTCGCGAACCGGCACCTTGCTGGTGTTGAGTTCGGTTGCGATCAGGTCCTGACGCAAAGGTTCGCTACCGGAAAGCGCGCCGGTGACTATGGCCTCCCTGATAACGGCCGCAACAAATTGCGGTGCGGACACACGGGCCAGCGGGATCAAACCTGCAATGTATTTCAGTGGTGATTGGTTAGGCATATGACACTAAGTGGCTAGGAGCGATTTAAAGGCTTGCCTGGGTTTGGCAGATACGAGCAACAACATCATTATGCACGACGGTATACGATTATACGAAAACGAACAAGGACGGCATCCTCAGCCTGGCCCCCCCTCAAGCAGCAGTCCAACCCCTCTCCCCATTCATCTGAAATAAGAGCCCGATTCATCGCTTTGTTGTTGTCGTTGGCGATTCAATAATCGTATACTTTCTACAGTAGGAAGAGACTGATGCACCCTGGTTAGCCGTTTGCGACCAGGTCCTCGTCCCTCTTGCGCCATCTGCAACCACATCAGGACAACCACCGTGATCAACATAAAAAATGTTTCCAAGTGGTACGGTAACTTTCAGGTACTGAGCGACTGCTCGACCGCAATACAAAAGAGTGAAGTCGTCGTGGTGTGCGGCCCTTCCGGCTCTGGCAAATCAACGCTGATCAAAACGGTCAATGCACTGGAGCCCTTCCAGAAAGGCGAAATTGTCGTCGACGGTATCAGCCTCTCGGACCCGAAAACCAACCTGCCCAAGCTGCGCAGCCGTGTTGGCATGGTGTTTCAACACTTCGAGCTGTTTCCGCACCTGTCCGTAACGCAAAACCTGACACTTGCCCAGATGAAAGTGCTGGGCCGTGGCCAGGACGAGGCGCTAAAACGGGGTCTGAAGATGCTCGATCGTGTTGGCCTGAGCGCCCACAAGGACAAGTTCCCAGGGCAGCTCTCAGGTGGTCAGCAGCAGCGTGTGGCAATTGCTCGTGCATTATCCATGGACCCGATCGTCATGCTGTTTGACGAACCTACCTCTGCCCTGGACCCGGAAATGGTCGGAGAGGTTCTGGACGTCATGATCAAGCTCGCAAACGAGGGCATGACCATGATGTGCGTCACCCACGAAATGGGCTTTGCCAGGAAGGTCAGTGACCGTGTGATTTTCATGGACGCGGGGAAAATCATTGAAGACTGTAAAAAAGAAGAGTTCTTCGGCTCTCCCGAAGCACGCTCCCCACGTGCCAAGGACTTCCTCTCGAAGATCCTGCAACATTGATCACGCGGAGTCGCCAAGGGGGCTCACCAACGCAACTCAAAGGCATTTTTCGCGCCCGGATGGATGCTGCTGCCCAAGCGTGCGCACTCGCGAGAAAGGGTGTCGTGCAGCCATTGACGGTCATCCCCTTCGGCGCGACAGATGCGAAAGCGACACAGGCGGGTGGGTATCAAGTCCAGCGACTGCAGGTGCCCGCCCGGGTCCAGCGAGGCAAAGTATAGAAACCCCAGGTCGCCGCGAAAGGCTGTGTAGCCTTCGATGCCTTCGTAATCGTTCAGAAGGTCACCGCATCCATAGAGAATCAGACGTTCGCGGTACACCTCGATGCCTTTGACGTGGTGCGAGGAATGCCCGTGCACCACGTCAACTCCGGCCTCGTCGATCAAGGCATGGGCGAACCAGCGCTGCTCGCGCGGGATATCGAACCCCCAGTTGCCACCCCAGTGAATGGAGGCGACCACCAGATCCCGCGGTTTTTTGTTCTCGAGAATCCTTTTGGCCACAGGGCGCAGGCTTTGCCTCGACAGATCCTCCAGCCGCGCGACGCCCGCGCCCTTATCCGTGGCGGCCCAGCCCGACGCAATGCCGCTGTCGGGTGCGCCAAGGCCAAACACCAGCAAGCGCCGCCCGCCAGGCTGCAGCAACACGGCGGGCGCTTCGGCAGATTGCCGGTTGTGCCCGGCGCCGGCGCTGCACATACCATTGCTCGCCAGGGTATCCAGCGTATCGGCCAGGCCGGCTGCCCCCCAGTCCAGCACATGGTTGTTGGCCAGCACGCAGCAGTCGATGCCGGCTGCGCTGATGGCCGGGAAGTTCTCCGGGCTCATGCGGTAGTTGATGCCTTTTGGCTCAGGTCGTCCGCGGCGAGATACCGCAGTTTCCAGATTGATGATGCGTGCGTGTGGCTGGCGAAGTTCGAACTCATCCAACGCAGCGCCCCAGACATAGGTGAAATCGACTGGGCGGGGAATCGGGCCATTGACTCGTTCTGCCAGCCGGACGTAATCGCCGGCATTCTTGACGTAAGCTTCGTAAAGCCGCGGATCGCCAGGGTGTGGCAGTACTGCGTCGATGCCGCGGGCAGTCATGACGTCGCCGGAGAGAAACAGCTTCAGCGTATCGGTAACAGCTGCCATGGTGCCCTCCCGCATATCCAATAACGTAAACCGCGGACAGCCCCCGATTAGCTCTCCTGCGGCCCCATCACAACAATCATCACGCCTCAACTATAGCCAGGTGGTGTTCTCAAATCTTGGCCAAAAAATAAGCCGGAGGATGTTTCCATCCCCGGCTTATTATTACGCTGACATGTGTAGAACGACTTCTGAACCTGTATTCAGTTGTTCTTCATATGCAACTGATAAAGCTCATTGGCAATGGCGATATCCTCCAGCCCCAGTCCGATTGAGCGGAAGAAGGTATGGCGCTCGGGATCGGGAAGTCGGGCGGCTCCCGTCATCAACTCGGGCAAATCTCCGCAAATACTCTCGGTTAACCAGCCATGCTGTTCTTTTGCCAAGCGCATTTCCCCTGCGCTCTCGGGCGTTGTAGCCCGGTAATCGCAATAGACGCTCATGTTCAGCAGGGATTCAGGAGGTACTTCGTGCGCCAGTGGGGCATTGGTGCAAATGGACGTGATCAACGCTGGCTTTTTCAGCACTGCTGGGTCAAGCACCGTATGACCGGCCGAGGTGCACAGCAGGATGACATCCGCATCATCAACTGCACTGGACAGTTCGATATGAATGCTGACGCGCGGATCGAGGTTCCGGAGTGCCTGCTGCTCGGACACTGGTAGAGCGTCAATGTTGGGTGCGTACAACCTGATATCCCCCCACTCGCGCAATGCCGAAACATGCCGGACATGCGCTTGACCCAGGCGCCCTACTCCCACTACGGCCAGTTTGCTGACCTGCGCGGGCGCAAGTAAATCGACCGCGAGTGCTGTCGTGCCCGCTGTTCGCTCAGCCGTCAATTGCCCCGAATCACAGAGCAAGCGAGGTTGACCGTCATCCATCGACATCATCAACGTCCAGGCCGTCACCAGGGCCCCTTCCGGACGAGGGATATAGGGTGAGAGCTTTGCACCAAAGACCCGCTCCTCGGCAAGCGTTCCAAGGTAGCTGATAAAGTTGCCTTGCCCGTTGGGAAACGGATTGCGCAGTTGTGGAGGTTGCACAGCCTTTTCCTGTCCCAACGCCAGGAACATACGACGCATTGCGGATAACACATCAATCCGACCGATCAGTTTGGCCACTTGAGTTGAATCAAGTACGGCAATGTCATTTTTCATCGAATACATTCCTTCATCGAGCATCTGACAGAAAACCTTAAACGTCGAAACCACTCGGCTCGAGTTCATGGGAAAGAATATTGAAACAACTAGTTGAATAGCTTATAGCTACCAAGAGAACTGATACTTCTTACACAATACAACCCAGCTCATCCGTTTTCTAAAGATGGGCAACTACATCGATTTCAATATCAAACGGAAACGGCCAGGGCTTGACTGCAACGAATGAGCGGACGGGTGGATTCTCGGGAAAATACTTGCGATACACGGCGTTCACCTCATCCATCATCGATGGATCCGTCACGAATATCGTGGTTTTCACGACGTTATCGAGGCACGATCCTGCCGACTCAAGAACAACTTTCATCACCTGCAATACAGCGTGCGTCTGTTCAACAATCGTGCCGCGAACAATATTCCCGGTCAGCGGATCGAGCGGCGGCAGGCCACAGGTATAAAGCATCGAACCCGAACGAATCAGCAAAGAAGTCGGTGTATTCAAACGTCTTAGCGCGTCAGATAAAAACGGTACTTCTATTATTTCTTTCATGGGGGCATCCATTATTGATACAGGCGGGCCCTACGCTCACGTTCAATCGCCGCGACGTAGTGTTGGATATACATGCAGATAACGAAGTAGATGACGCCGACAAACAGATAGAGCTCCTTGTAGAACCCTTGCCAGTTTTCGTCATAAAGGCTTGATCTTGCCGATCCAAGCAAATCGAAAAGTCCGATGATCATCAACAGCGAACTGTTCTTGACGAACGCGATGGCGATGTTGGCAATCGGTTGCAGCGAATGGGCGATGACTTGCGGCAAGATGACGTAGGCATGACTGCCCCAATAGCCGAACCCCAGGCTTGCCGACGCCTGGCGCTGACCGACTGAAAGTGCTTGCAGGGCACCGCGCAAGGCTTCGGAAAAGTAAGCGGCGGTAAACAACGAGAGACCGATACCTGCCCGAAAAAGCTTGTCGAAAATAAGCTCGTCCGGAAGTATCAACGGAATGATCGCAAAGGTCATGAAGACAATAGTGATCGCCGGAACACTGCGAATGAGATCGACATAAAGCCGGCACGGAACAGAGACAAGCGGCATCTGCGACCGACACCCCATCGCCAGCAGCACACCCAGAGGGAACGCACACACAAGGCCGGCAATGCTGATCAGCAGAGTGATGGGGAGTCCACCCCAACGCGCACGATCCACCGACTCAAGACCGAACAGTCCACCACTCATCAACAGATAACCAATCAACGCGGCCAGTACCCACAGCACAATGGCCACTGTGTGATGGCGGACCCGAAACAAACACCAGAGCGCAACCGCCGCGATCAATGCAACGAAGGTGATCGGACGCCAAAGCGATTCCGGAGGATAGGCCCCGAACAGAATGAGATTGAGCTTGGTGCCGATGAACGCCCAGCAAGCGCCTCCGTTCTGGTGACATTGCGCGGCATCGCCGCTAAAGGTTGCATCCAGCAACAACCATTTGAAGATACCAGGGCCAACCAAAACGACGCCCCAGAGAAAAAGTGCGCCGAGCACAATCCGGCTTGGCATACCCGAGCCCAGGTCTTTCAGGCGCTGGATTAGCGTCAAGGGTGCGACAATCGACACTTGGGCACCATTATTCAGATCACCAGACATAATGTTTCTCCCACAGACCGATTACCCGCGTCGTAATAATGTTCACCGTGACGTAAACCAGCATGAAAATGCTGATCAATTCGATGGCCTGCCCTGTTTGATTCATGGCGGTATTTCCCGCCGAGACCAGTTCCGGATATCCCACGGCAACACCCAGCGAACTGTTTTTCATCAGGTTCAGTAGTTCACTGACCACCGCCGGCATCGCGATCCGGAAGGCTTGTGGCATCACGATGTAACGCAGCACGCCAAAGTGCGTCAGGCCCAGCGCATAACCTGCTGCAATCTGTCCCTGGGCAATGGACTGCACCGCCCCACGGATCGCTTCGGCTATATAAGTGCCCGTGTACACAGAGAGCCCGATGAACATACTCATGAACTCGGGTGAAAAGTGCCCGCCGCCGCCGATTGAAAACTTGCTTGCGGTGGGCCATTCAAATGTCATTTGCCCGGACCACAGGGCATAGGCCGTGGACACAAAAGCAATCAGGCTCAGGAGTACCAGCAAGGCTCCCGGTTTTTTCAGTGCGCTACCACCGGTCCTCACACTTCTCAAGAGATACGCCACGAGGGTGCAGAAGATCGCCACAATCGCCGTCAATGCGAAGGGGGTTGGCCACGGAAAATTAACCCCGCGATTGCTGATGAACAGACCCGGTAGCGGCTCCAGAGCCTCCCGGACTACGGGTAAACCGTAAGTAAAAACAGCGAACCAGAAGAACAACTGCAGCAGCAGCGGTGTATTACGGATCGTCGAGACATACACTTTGGCAATTCGTCTGGCCAGGCCGAATTTGGACAACTGGGCCAGCGCTGCCAATACCCCAATCAGCACGGAGAACACAATGGCGCAGAGCGCCACTTTCAACGTGTTCGAAAACCCCGCGAGCAAGGCGTACGCGTATGACTTGTCACCGCTGAAAGCAATCATGCTTTCGCTGAGGTCGAAGCCGGCGCGAGTCCACAGAAAACCGAACCCGGTATTGATGCCCTTCTGTGTAAGGCGCTCGTTGATCACGTGCCCGAAATACCAAACCGCAATCACGACAGCCGTGAGTACTACAAGCTGGACCAACACCGTGACTGCCCGGTGTTGGTGTTTAACTGCGCCATCTCTTGCCGACATGACCTTCACCTCTCGTTTCTGATTCGCCATCTATGCGGCGTTTGAGTCATTCACATCACGGATCAGAAAAGTGGGGCGTAGAGCAGACCACCGTCCGACCACAGCGAATTCTGGCCACGCTTCATCTGCAAGGGCGTGTTAGCCCCCACGTTGCGCTCGAAGATTTCTTTGTAGTTGCCTACCGCGGAGATGACATTGATCACCCAGTCATCTTTGAGACCCAGCCCTGCCCCAACGCCAGGCGTTACACCCAACAGACGCCGGATGTCTTCGTTGTTGCTGGTGAGCATTTGTTTGACGTTGTCTTTAGTGATACCGAGTTCTTCGGCAGTAAAGGTTGCGAAGACTGTCCACTTGACCAGGTCTGCAAAGTGCTTGTCATCGCCCCGTACGACTGGACCCATTGGCGATTTCGAGATCACATCAGGAAGGATGGCGTAGTTATCAGGGTTGCCCGAGTTGAGTCGGATAACCGCCAGCTGCGACACATCGCTGGTGATCACATCGCAGCGGCTGGCGAAAAAGGCCGAGAAGAATTCAGTCCCGCTTTCGATCACCACCGGCTTGAAACTGATCTTCAGCTTGTCGAAGAAGTTGCGAACCACATACTCGCTGGTCGTGCCCTGCTGGATGCAGACCGTAGCGCCATCGAGCTCTGCCGCCTTGGTGACGCCCAGTTTCTTGTTGATCAGAAAGCCTTGGCCGTCGAAGAAGTCCACCACCGGAAATTGCAGCCCCATCGTGGTGTCGCGTGTCAGGGTCCAGGTGCTGTTCCGAGAGAGGACATCCACTTCGCCATTCTGCAGCGCCGTGAAACGTGCCTGATCGGACAGCGGGACAAACTTGACTTTCGGCTTCTCGAAAATCGCCGCCGCAAATGCTTTGCAGAAGTCCGCATCAAACCCCTGCCAATCACCTGCACTGTTGGGCGCACCAAAGCCGACCAGGCCAGGGTGCACACCACAGACAAGCACTCCACGCTCTCGAATTTTCGACAAGGTATCGGCCTGTACCGGGGCAGAAATTGCCAATGAAAGCCCTAGGGCTGCTGCGGTAGATGCGAAAAGAACTCTTAGACGTGTCATCAGCTTCTCCACTCGGTAGAAAGTATACGATTTCAAGCTATATGACTTTAAGAGAGGCTGTCAAGCCACAAAAATGGTCGCATCGGTAATTTATGTTGAGTTTAGATCTGGGGTGTTGCGAGGTGACTGATCACCGGCGTGTGTCGCAAAGGCTCAAGCAGCCTATCGGGAATGCGCAGACACCAATCACCGGTGATGCCAATCAAAAGTCAGTCTTCCTGGCCGGCCTTCTGATCGACGGATTGCTCTGCAACTGCAATGGCATGCTGGAAACTTTCAAGAAAAACAGTTTCTGCATGGGTCATTTTTTGCTCGCGGTTCCACAACAAGTGAATGTCGACATCGGAGACACCATCCCTGGGCGGCAGACGCCAGAGCATGCCGTTGTAGAGGTCAACATCGAGTAAATGCTCTGGCAAACAGCCGATACCAAATCCTGCGATCACCAACCTGCGTATTTCTTCAAAGTTTGATGACGAAGCGACGATCTTGCCGGTGAAGCCCTGTTGGTCACGAAACACGGTAAGCGGCGAAAGATTGCCGCCAATCTGGTCGCTCGTGAAGCTGACAAAATTTTCCCCTTGCAGCTCCGCCAGATCGAGGCCACGCACGCCAAAAAAGCGATGCCGTTTTCCGCAAAAGAAGGCATATCGCTGACGTATCAGACAACGCTGCTCAAGCTTGGGTTGAGCGATACGGCATAACCCGACACCAACGGTGGCGGTCTTCTGCATCAGCGAACTGATAATGTCGGAGCTGCGCAAAACCTCTATTTCCAACTCCACACGCGGATGATTGAGATGAAAATTCGCGAGAAAATCATCATAGACCGTTGATTGCACCCGGCTGATCGAGAGCAGACGAACCTTCCCCACCACATCATCCTGGGGGCCTTCGATGGCCGAGCCGATGCGCGATACGTTGCCGTACATCTCTTCGGCAATTCGCAGTATTTCTTCGCCCGCCTCAGTGAGATCGAAGCGCGGCCCCTTACGCGAAATCAAGGCGCACTCCAACTGCTCTTCCAGCCGCTTGAGCGATTGACTAACCGCCGATTGGGTAATGAACAGCCGCGCCGCTGCACGACTGATGCTCCCTTCCTGACCAATAGCCAGGTACGTGCGCAATAAATTCCAATCCAGACGATCGTTGAGGAAACGCCGCCCTCCCCGTTTCGCCTGTACTAGCTCTTCATTCGAGTTTTTGCTGCTCATCTTCACATCCATTATTAGCATTACTTAATCAGCGATTAAGAATTAGCAAATTGCTTAATTATAGAGGCTACGAGATAAAGCACGAAGGCGCCAGAGGGACAGAGCGTTACCGTGATCCGATTGATCGCTGTCGGAAAAATAATTAAAGACGAGCCTTGCATGCGTACTCACACCAACCAGCCGCGTCGCGCAGCAGTTGCTGCCTTCATTGGCACGACCATTGAGTTCTACGATTTCTACATCTACGCCACCGCGGCGGCACTGATCCTGGGGCAAGTGTTCTTTCCCAGCTCGGACTCCACCCTGAGTACGCTGGCGGCATTCGGCACCTTTGCAGTGGGCTTTATTGCCAGGCCCATGGCCGGCATGGTTTTCGGCCATCTGGGTGACCGTCTGGGGCGCAAAAAAATGCTGCTGTTCACCATGCTGCTGATGGGCCTGGCAACCACTGCAATCGGTTTGCTGCCCGGCTATGCCAGCATCGGCATCTGGGCCCCGATCGGTTTGATCGCACTGCGCATCATCCAGGGCATTTCGGTGGGCGGTGAATGGGGCGGTGCCGTGCTGATGGCCAGTGAACACGCGCCGGCCAAGCGCAAGACCTTCTACGCATCCTTCGCCCAATTGGGCAGCCCGGCAGGTTTGCTGTTGGCGTTGATCGCCTTCCGTCTGGTGACCTCGCTTTCACCTGAGCAATTCGCCCAATGGGGCTGGCGTCTGCCTTTCCTGTTCAGTGGCGTGCTGATGATGATTGGCCTGGCGATTCGTTTTGGCGTGCAAGAGTCTCCGGAGTTCAAGGCAATCGCCGACAAGGGCGAAACCGTTCAGTATCCGGTGCTTGAGGTGATTCGTACCTGCTGGAGGCAGATTCTGTTCGCGGCGGCTGCAGTGACCATAGGCTCGGCCGGCTTCTTCTTCACCAACACCTTCATGATCACCTATGTCACGCAATATCAGAACATTGCACGCTCGACGATTCTCGACTGCCTGTTCCTGGTCACGGTGATCCAGTTCATCTCCCAACCAATCAGCGCACTGCTGGCCGAGCGTATCGGTGAAGGCCGCTTTCTGAAGCTGGTCGCCCTGCTGTCGATGCTGGTCCCCTACCCCATGTTCATGCTGGTCGGTACTCAGAACATTGTATTGATGACCCTCGGCATTGCCATGGCCGTGGTCGTTCTGTCTGGCCTCTATGCAGTAATCGCCGGTTACATGGCCCAGGCGTTTCCAGCGCATTTGCGTTACTCAGGAATTTCCATCGCTTATCAACTGATCTGCGCCATTGCCGGGGGATCCACGCCCATTATCGGCACCCTCCTGGCCAGCCACTATGCCGGCCAGTGGATGCCATTGGCGATCTTCTTCAGTTTGCTGGCTGCCCTGTCGTTGATCGGCGTCTGTGGCCTCGCCCGTCTGCGCGGCGAATCCATCGTCACCGCCCCCCAACTTGCGCTTTAACAAGGAGCTCACATGTACACACCCGACAACATCGACCCCACCGAGTGGAAAGCACGCTGCGAGTTGGCGGCACTGTATCGGTTGGTCGCGTATTTTCGCATGACCGACCTGATCGATACGCATATCACCCTGCGTATCCCTGGCCCGGAACACCACTTCCTGATCAACCGCTACGGTGTCATCTTCGATCGCATGAAAGCCAGCGATCTGGTGCGCATCGACCAGTACGGTCAGGTGGTGGGAGGTGCGAATGAGCGTACCCGTGTGAATGCCGCAGGCTTCGTGATTCATTCGGCGATCCATATGGCCCGCCCTGATCTCAATTGCGTGGTGCATACCCACACCGCAGCCGGTATGGCTGTGGCCGCCCAGGAGCAAGGTCTGTTACCGATCAGCCAGCATGCGCTGAAGTTCTACGGCAAATTGGCTTATCACACCTATGAAGGCATTGCGTTGTCGCTGGCCGAGCGTGAACGACTGGTCGCCGACTTGGGGCCACACAAGGCCATGATCCTGCGTAATCATGGCCTGCTGGCGGCCGGAGGAAACGTGGCTGAGGCCTTCCACGAAATTCACTTCCTGGAGCGCGCCTGCCAAGCGCAGGTCGCGGCGCTTGCCGGTGGCAGCCAGTTGGTCTACCCCAGCAAAGAAGTCTGCCAACACACTGCAGAACAGTTCGGCCGCGACGAAGCCGAGGAGATCATGGGCCTGAGCTGGAATGCCGCCTTGACCTTGATTGAAGACCAGCGCGAGTCCTATTGCTCATGAACACGATCGTACTGCTGTCGCGCGACAGCATCCTGCTCGGCCAGCTCCAGGCGGCCTTCGCCCGTCAGGCGCCGGACATACGGGTGGTGCTGGCCGATGACCCGGTCGCCAGTGAAGCACAAGTCGCAGCATGCTGGTTCCCCCCGGCCAACAGTTTGGGCGCGCTACCCAATCTGCAACTGGTGCATTCGGTCGCCGCGGGTGTCGATCATTTGCACACCGACCCCAGCTGCCCGAACTTGCCCGTGTGCCGTGTGGTCGATCCCGCGCACCGCCAAGGCATGACCGAGTACGTACGCTGGGCGGTGATTCACTATCACCGGCGTTTCGATCAGGTCTTGCAGCAACAGCCTGACCAGCTCTGGCAGCGCCCGGTACAGATTCAGGCCAAGGACTTCAAGGTCGGTGTGATGGGCCTGGGTTCGCTGGGCGCAGCCATTGCTAAAGACCTGACCAGTGCCGGCTACAGCGTTCGCGGCTGGGCGCGCAGTGTCAAAAACATACCCAACGTGGTCTGCCACAGTGGCGATATGGAGTTCAGTGGCTTTCTCGAAGGCCTCGATCTTTTGATCAACCTGCTGCCGTTGACCTCGGCTACCCGAGGCATTCTCTGCACTGAAACCTTCCAGGCTCTGGCGCCTGGTGCGGTGGTCGTCAACTGCGGTCGCGGCCAGCACGTACGCATCGACGATCTACAACAGGCATTAAGCAGCGGTCAGCTGCGCGGCGCTGTGCTGGACGTCTTCGAGCGTGAACCCCTGCCGGTCGATGATCGCCTGTGGCGCATGCCCGGGGTGATCGTCACCCCGCACATGGCCTCGGCGGCGTCCCACGACTGCATCGCCAGCCAGATTGCCGAAAACACCCGGCGGCTGGCCCGTGGTGAACCCCTGAACAACCCGGTCGATACGTCCCTGGGCTATTAAGACACGCGACAAGAGGTGAATGATGAAAGTATCCAAGGTCAACGGTGAGCGCCTGTGGGACAGCCTGATGGACATGGCCAAAATTGGCGCCACCGAGCGCGGTGGCAACTGTCGCCTGGCCCTTTCCAGGGAAGACCTGGCCGGTCGCGAGTTGTTCATGGGCTGGTGCCGTGAGGCTGGCCTGAGTACCGCGTTCGACGCCATTGGCAACCTTTTCGCCCGCCGCGAAGGCCAGGACAACAGCCTGCCACCTATCGTCATGGGCAGCCACTTGGACACCCAGCCAAAAGGTGGCCGCTTCGATGGTATCTACGGCGTGCTGAGCGGTCTGGAAGTGGTGCGTTGCCTGAATGATCAAGGCATCGAAACCCGCCAGCCCATCGAAATTGCCGTGTGGACCAACGAGGAAGGTGCGCGCTTTACCCCGGCCATGTTCGGCTCAGCGGTGTTCACCGGCATTCTGCCGTTGCAAACGGCATTGGACGCCCGCGATGCCAATGGCATAAGCGTCGCCGAAGCACTCGCCGATATCGGCCAGAGCGGTGACCTGCTATTACAGCGGGCTTTTGATTCTTACTTCGAGGCCCATATCGAACAGGGCCCAATCCTGGAAGACAACGGTTTACCGGTGGGTGTCGTCACGGGTGGCCAAGCGATCTGCTGGCTGGATGTACAAGTGGGTGGTGTCAGTGCCCACGCCGGCACCACCCCCATGCCGTTGCGCAAGGATGCCCTGTTCGGTGTCGCGGAAATGGCCAGCGTGCTGGAATCCATCGCCAGAGACTTCGCGCCCAAGGGGCTGGTCACAGTGGGCCAGCTGGAGATCGCCAAGTCATCGCGCAATACCATCCCCGGCCGGATCAACTTTACTGTCGATCTGCGCCACCACGAAGACCAACAGATCGCCGCCATGGAGCAAGCCGTATATGAGCGCTTGCAAATCGTGGCTGACAAGCGCGGCTTGAGCCTGGCGATCAGTCGTCATTGGCTCAGCCCGGCGACACCCTTTGATGCCGATTGTGTGGCCGCTGTGCGCTCGGCGGTCCAGGCGCTGGGTTACCCCCATCAAGACATCGTCAGCGGTGCCGGGCATGACGCCATTCACCTCGCCGGGCATTGCCCGACCACGATGGTCTTCATTCCCTGTGTCGGTGGCCTGAGCCACAACGAAGCAGAAGACGCCCTGCCTGACGATGTCCGCATGGGCTGCGACGTGCTGCTCAATGCGGTGCTGCGGCGAGCTCAGCGCCTGAGCGACTGATTATGTAATTAACACCGAACCTCTGAGGTTGCGTCATTCACACGACCTCAGAGGCAGGGCCCGTTTGCGCCTGAAAAACAATAAAACCGATCTGCAGCTACAGCATCACCGTTACTCACACTGCCAACCAATAAATCAATCCACTGAGCCCAACGCTCAATTTGGAGAAAAAGGCATGAACAGCTCCGCGTGCATCCAGACCGCTACCCCGACGGTCGAACCCAGCGTCAACATGAAAAAAGTCGCCGTCGCCAGCGTCATTGGCACCACGGTGGAATGGTACGACCTGTTTGTTTTCGCCACGGCTTCCGCCTTGGTGTTCAACAAGATTTTCTTCCCCGCGTTCGATGCCTTGATTGGCACCCTCCTGGCCTTCGGCACCTTTGCTTCGGCTTATGGTGCGCGCATCGTCGGGGCTGCCTTGTTCGGCCACTACGGCGACAAGCTAGGGCGCAAATCGATGCTGCTGATTTCGCTATTGACCATGGGCGCGGCAACCTTTGCCATCGGTCTGTTACCGGATTACGCCAGCATCGGCATCTGGGCACCGATCCTGCTGTTGACCCTGCGGATCATTCAGGGCTTGGCCCTGGGTGGTGAATGGGGCGGTGCGGTGTTGATGGCCGTCGAACATGCCCCCACCAAACAGCGTGGCTTGTATGGCTCATGGGTACAGATTGGCGTGCCCGCCGGTACCATGATTGCCAACCTCGCCTTCCTGGCGATTGCCTGGCTACTGCCTGCTGAAGACATGCTTGCCTGGGGCTGGCGCATCCCGTTCCTGGCCAGCGCACTGCTGATTGCCGTGGGCCTGTACATCCGCCTCAACATCACCGAGACACCTGCGTTCCACAAGGCTCAAACCAGCGAGCCGCAAATCAAGCTGCCGCTGGCCGAAGTCTTCAGCAAATACTGGAAGCAAGTCCTGCTCGGCGGCGTGGCAACCATGTCGACCGGTGCGTCGTTTAATATCATCGTCGCCTTCGGCCTGACCTATGGGACGCAGACCCTGGGCTTTAGCCGCACCATCATGCTCAGCGTGGTACTGGCCTCCTGCGCGCTGTGCATCGTGCTCTTGCCAGCCTTCGGCGCACTGTCTGATCGCTTCGGCCGCAAGCCGGTGATCATCGCCGGTATCGTCGGTGAAGCGCTGGTCGCCTTCCCGATGTTCTGGCTGATGGATACTCGCGAGCTGCCGCTGGTGTTTCTTGGCTATGGCCTGTTGATGACCGCGTTTGCCGCCAACTACGGGCCCATCGCAACCTTCCTCGCCGAGCTGTTCGGCACCCGTGTGCGTTACTCCGGCCTTTCGGTGGCTTACATGCTCTCCGGGCTGCTGGGTAGCGCGGCCACGCCTATTGTGACCACGGCCCTGCTGGCGATGACCGGCAAAGGCTCGTCAGTGGCCTGGTACCTGATTGGCTCTGCGGTCATCTCCCTGATTGCCCTGTTGCTGCTGACCGAAACCTTCAAGCGCGACTTGAGCGCTGGACGGGCTGAATAGCACCAAGTGACCCACAACAAGAATAAACCCACCCGCACTTGATCCTGCTGCCATTCACGCACCCTCTGGATTCGTACACCATGGAAAAAACTCTGCACCTGTTTGGCATGAGCGCCGGCGCTTGCCTTTTGACTCTGAGCCAGGTCGCTTCAGCCGATTTCATCAGCGATAGCAAGGCCACACTGGGCTTGCGTAACTTCTACTTCAACAACGACTACCGCGACCGGCCCGGCAGTGCCGGCCAGAGCAAGACTGAGGAATGGGCGCAGGGACTCATGCTCAATTACTCCTCCGGTTTCACAGACGGCACCCTGGGGTTTGGCGTCGATGCGTTGGGCCTGGTGGGCCTCACCCTGGACAGCGGCCAGGGCCGCCATCGCGGCAGCTCTATGATCCCGACTGAAGGTGATGGCGCTGCCGATGAATGGAGCCGCCTGGGCGTGACCGCAAAAGCCCGTTTGAACAAGACCGAAATGCGTTACGGCACGCTGACGCCCAAACTGCCGATCTTGGTCGCGAACGACGGTCGCCTGTTGCCACAGACCTTTGAAGGCGGCCAGATTACCAGCAGCGATCTCGACAAGCTGACCTTGACCGCCGGCCGTCTGGAGCACGCTACCGGGCGTGGCTCCAGTGATAGCACCGGGTTGGCGGTCAGCGGTGGGAGTCAGGAGAGCAACGAGTTTCTCTTCGCCGGTGCCGACTACAAAGTCACTAAAGATCTGACTGCCCAGTATTACCTGGCCAATCTTGAGGACTACTACACCCAGCACTTTTTCGGGCTGCAGCATGTGCTCGCACTGGGCGAAGGTCAGTCGTTGAAGACCGACCTGCGTTACTTCGATACATCTTCCGACGGCGCCAACAGCTCGGCCAGCGGGCGGGCTGACGGTTTCCGGGTCGGCGGCTATAGCCGTAACGGTGCCGGTGAAATCGACAACCGCACCTGGAGCGCCCTCTTCACCTACAGCTTCGGTGGCCACGCGTTGACCGGCGGTTACCAGAGCGTTTCCGATGGCAGCAACTTCGTTCAGCTCAACCAGGGTTCCCTGGCGGGTAAAGGGGCCGGTGGCGCAAGCCTGTATCTGTTCACCGACCGCATGCTCACCAGCTTCAACCGGGCCGGCGAACGCACTTGGTTCGGTCAGTACGCCTATGACTTTGTCGCCTTGGGCGTACCGGGTCTTCGCGCGTCGATGGTTTATCTCAAAGGCAGCCAGATCAAGACCACTTCTGGTAGCGATCAGCAGGAATGGGAGCGTGACCTGGCCCTGGATTACGTTATCCAGGACGGCACGTTTACAGGCCTGGGTTTCGGTTGGCGCTATGGCGTTCTGCACTCCGAAGCCGACGCTAATCAGGACCAGAACCGCTTGTTCGTCAGCTACACCCTGGCATTGTTCTGATTCACCGGCCCGCCGCCCATGCCGGGTCGGCGGGCCTCTATTCTCAGCGAGGTTCATTAATGAAACGTATCCAGGCAGCACCCGGCACAATCGGCCCGGTCGGTCCTTACTCCCAGGCAGTGGTCAGCGGCCATCTGGTGTTCACTGCCGGTCAAATACCCGCCGTAGGCGGACTGGACCAGCAACCCGAAGGCTTCGAAGAGCAAGTGCGCCAGACCTTGCGCAACCTGGAAGCCATCCTGATCGCGGCAGGCTCGGACTTCGACCATGTGATCAAGGTCAACGGCTACCTCACCGATCCAGCTCAACTGGAACCCTTCAACCGGGTCTATACCGAGGTGCTCGGTCATGCGCCGCCGGCACGCACCACGGTCTGCGTGGCACTCTGGGGGGTGGCGTTAGAGATCGATTGCGTGGCCGAACTCATTGATACTGCGCCGCAGAGGTAAGCCATGAACGCCCCTGCTCAATTGCTTGAAAAGCTCCATCAGGTCAGCTTCGCCACCCTCGGTCATTTGCTCGAAGACGGCTTTGTCAGTACCGAAATTCAATCGATGCTGAGCGCCGTCAAAGTGGTAGGTCGTGCCGTGACGCTGAGCGTGATCGACGCCGATGCCATTGCCGTCAACCGCGCCTTGGCAAGCCTTCAAGACGGCGACGTGCTGGTGATTGACATGAACGGTGATCGACATCACGCCTGTGTCGGTACGGTGACAGCCTGTGCAGCTAAAGCGAGAGGCGCCAGGGCCATCGTGGTCGATGGCGTGGTGACCGATATCCTTGAACTGCGGGGAGCCGGACTGCCCGTTTTCGCGCGCGGTACCAGCCTGCTGACCACCAAACTGCACGGCAATGCCGAGAGCCAGTTGAATGTACCGGTGCAGTGCGGCGGGGTTCAGGTGCACCCGGGCGATCTGGTGTTGGGAGACGACAACGGTTTACTGATTCTTAACAGTCAGGCACTTGCCGCAGTCATCGACCAGGCATTGGCCAGTGATCGTGCAGAACCCGGTCTGCTGGAACGTCTTGAAGCCGGAGAGTCAATAGCATCCGTACTGCGTGTTCAGTGATTGGTTGCTTGTAATGTAGCCAACGATTCCGGTGCCGCGAGTCAACATGGAGTGGGCACCTGGATCGGTCAGTGAGACCTGTTTATCCAGCGATTTGGTTCTCCGGCTGCTAGTTCTGTGTAACGCAGAAGCAGTGTACGACGGCTAAGGAGCGACGCGTATCTTCACGAACACCACGTTGGCACCAACAAAATCGACAAAGCCCGCTGAACGATTTAGCCAATCTGTTGCGTCGACCGGTTGAATCCACAGCCATAAGCAGTCACTCAGCGACTTGAATAATGTGTGTGCTTTCACAGTTTTTTAAGGCCATGCGTCCTGGTAAGAAAATTATTAGAGTCATCGCCTCAATGCTCTTTGACTTTCTTGATGCGAAGCACAATCAACGCGAGAATACCGATTGCAAGCGGCGTCATTGCCAGCATGGCCTCTCGCGGGGCCACCGCAACGCCGAGCAGGTGCAGCCCCGAGTAGCCAAGCTTGAGCAGGTTAAGCAGGTAGTAGGTAATAGCAATAATCGACAAACCTTCCACTGCGCGCTGGATCTTGATCTGAGCATCGGCGCGGGCGTTCAGGCTTTTGAGAATTTCCGAGTTCTGTTCTTCCATTTCTACCTGAACCCGTGCTTGTAACAAATCGCCCAGGTTGGCCACGCTTTCGGCCAGGTGCTCCAGGCGCTGTTCGGTGGCGGTGCAGTACCTGACGGTAGGTTTGAAGCGGCGCTCGATAAATACGCCCAGACGTTGGCAATCACCTACATGACTTTCTCGCAGTTCCCCCAAACGTTCGAACACCAATTGCGCATAGGCTTGCGTGGCACTGAAGCGGTGCCGGGTTTTCGCAGAGCTGCTGACCACTTGGGCAGAAAGGTTGGAAATATCCGCAAGCAGGGCTTTCGCATTACTGCCGTCGGGGTCGGCGTTCCGTTCGGAAAGGGTGACCAATGTCTTGTCAAAAACATCGAGCTGCGCGCTCAGGTCTTTGGCCATGGTCAACGATAACGAGGCCATCATCCTATAGGTCTCGATTTCCAGCAGGCGGCGTATCATCCGGCCCTGGCGGTAGGCATTCAGGCGCCGGTTGACGAACAACATGTGGTTGTTGCCCTCCTCGCTGAGACGAAAATCGCTCCAGACCATTGCATCGCCACCACCCACGCAAGAACCGCTCGGATCCTTGAAGCCGTAACGGGACAGATCCAGGTCGTTTTCTCCACGCACTACAATCTGCACCGAGTTGATCAGGGCCGGCAAATACTCTTCGACCTTTGACGCCAGCACCTCGGGCAGCGTCGTCCAGGACAGGTCATCACAGGATGAAGTGACCACCAGGGTCAGGGTGAAAAACTCGGCATGGCGCTCCCATTTCAGTGCATGGCCATCGAGCCGGGTAATTCCTTGGGCGGCCGTCAGGTCAAGGGAACCAGGGCAGCAGTTTTCAAGGAATGCATTGCACTCCTGATCGCTGCCGAGAAAGGCCAGATGAAACACATGGGCCGGCTCATCGAAGTACAGTGACGGGCGCGCGTGTAGCTCGTTGTGTAGGCTTTGTCGTAACGGGTGCATGTTGTATGGCCATGTTGGAGTTGTTTTTGCCGCTTGCGATCAATACCCACCCGAGCCAGGCGCCAAGTCTTTCGGGGTATTATCGACTGCTGTTGTTGGTGGGACAGTTTGATGAGCTCACAAGTCACCGCCAGGCCAAGAACGTTGGGAAGGTACGACGCAGCCCGTCCGTGGGGTGCCCCGTCTGGAGTCGAAAGAGCGAGACGCGAATGAGTAATCGAGTTTCCTTCGGCAGAAGCGAAGCACTGCCGTCCCTGGCAGGCACTTCTCATACCGATTCCGTTGCCGGCGCTGTCACTCACAAGCTCCAGTTCAGCTATGCCGATGACATCTGCTCGGGATAGTAGCGCCGGGCTTGTTCGACCGAGATGTAGTCGTTTTTTATATCATCCTGGATAGCCTCGAGGCTCCGCGCTTTTGCCGGCCCCCAACCACCGCCGTTGGCAGCGACCAGACGCAGCAAATCGGCTTTTTCAAGCTCCACACGATTGGCTCGACTGAAGCGCTCGGTTGGCCCCTGTACGCGAATGACTTCGGCGTAGTTGCACGAGCCTTCATGACCTGCGTCAATTCCCCACGGCGGGGTGATGCCGCGTCCGAAGAATGTCGACACCCAAGCTTTGGGCGACAGGATCCGATAATCGAGCATTACCCCTCTTCCACCACAGTGACGCCCCGCGCCACCCTCCTCATGATGAAAACCATAGCGCTCGACTAATACTTCATAACAACGCTCGGTCAACTCGACCGGAATATTGCTGGTTTCACCATTTCCCACACAGAACTGACCGCTCTCTCCGTCCTTGTCATGCCCGGCGCCCCAACCGCCAGCCTGCCGGTGATGCGAATGTTGTCCGGGTGGGACAACCAATCACGATCTACGCGATGACCGAAGCACATCTGCTTCCGGCGAAGACACAGCGGCTTATCGAGTTCCTGCGGGAGCGCCCGAGCATCAACGTCGCGAACACGCTCCAAGGCCTCGACAGCTCCGCAAGCTAAAGACCATCATCACCACCTGACAAGGGTGGGGATGATGGTCGCCTCGTTGAGGTTACTTTCGAGGAGACAGGTGGATACCTGCGATCATGCAGCGAACAGAGCCTCCGGCCATTTCAATGGTCGGAACGTCCAACGGCACCAACCTGGCCGACCGCTCGATACGTTGACGCTGCTCTGCCGTAAGGCTGTTGAAGGCTCTGCGCGAGAGGGCCAGGATTCGACCGTCTCGACCAGAGAGCTCGATTGCGTTGCCGGCAAACTCGTTGATCTGCTGGTTGGTCAGATCTATGACATCTCGACCTGACTCCATCAAACGCATACGAACCTCTTCAGCACGAGCCTTTTTCGTGAAGGTGCCGAAACCCACCAGGGCGAATTCAGTCGCGACACACATCAAGACGTTGGTGTGATAGATCGGCGCCCCTTTCTCGTCCGCCGTGTCGAACACCATGGGCTCGAAGTTGAAGTGGGTGCTGAACCGCTCCAGGGCAATCGGATCGGCTCGGTTCGAGCGAGCCGTGTACGCCACCCTGGACATATGATCGAACACCATGGCTCCGGTGCCCTCAAGGAATAGCTCATCCTGTTCCAGGCCTGAGTAGTCGATCACGTCCTGAACCCGGTACTCCTGCTTGAGCATCTCGATGACATCGGCACGCCTCTCCCGACGGCGGTTCGGGGAGTACATCGAGTAGATCGCGATGTGACCACCTGGGTGGGTCGAGAACCAGTTGTTCGGGAAGACGGAGTCCGGGGTGTTTTTCTCGCCGAAGTCATCAAAGAGATGAACCCGAACACCCTCAGCCTCCAACCGCCCTGCAGCCTGGTTGACCTCATCACGCGCAATCTCGGAAAGGGTTTGAGCGGCGATGTCAGGATTTGAGCTTTGGAACGAGTTATCTGCAGCCGTTTCCGGATTAGGAGTAAAGGCGTGCGGCCTGACCATCACCACAGCCGCAGGCGCTTGAATCGAACGCGTTGGAAATGCCATCAAGAAATACCGATATAGGGGACTGATCTTAGAGTTATGCAACGCGTCGGATGCGTTTTTTGGCGGCGCGGCCACGGGTGTGGCTGAACAGGTCTTTCGGGTCGTCCTCTACCCACGGAACGAGATCAATCTTCGTACCCATCCCACGCTTTTCAGCTTGCTGAAGCACGTAACGCAGAACCGAATAATCTTCGAGAGCGAAGCCCACGGAGTCGAACACCGTGACCTGCTCTACGCTCTGGCGGCCTTCCTGATCACCCGTGAGAACACGCCATAGGTCGACGACGGGCGAGTCAGCTTCAAGCTGCTGGATATCGCCTTCAATACGGGTCTGCGGCTCGTACTCCACAAAGACCCTGGACTTGCGAAGGACGTCGGCATGGAGCTCGGTTTTACCTGGGCAGTCACCGCCAACAGCGTTCAGGTGCATCCCCGGCTCGAGCATCTCGGGCGTGATGATGGTCGCGTAGGCCTTATCTGCGGTGACGGTGGTGATGATGTCCGCACCCCGTACCGCCTCGGCAACACTCTGCGCACGGGTGATTTTAAGCTCGGGGTACTCCTGGAGATTCCTGATCAGCTTCGCAGTCGCGAGAGGATCGGTGTCGTATGCAACGATCTCCTGGATGCCGAGGTGCTTGTGGAAGGCCAGTGCCTGGAACTCACTTTGAGCACCGTTGCCGATCAACGCCATCTTTCGAGCGTCTGGACGGGCAAGTGCTTTGGCGGCCATCAGCGAGGTAGCGGCGGTACGCAAAGCCGTCGCAATCGTCAGCTCAGAAAGCAGCACGGGGTAGCCCGTGTTGACATCAGCCAGCACCCCGAATGCCATCACGGTATGAAGGTCTTTGAAGGTGTTGGAGGGATGGCCGTTTACATACTTGAACGCATATTGGCTGTGATCCGCCACGGGCATTAACTCAATCACCCCGACATCTGAATGGCTTGCCACGCGGGCAGACTTGTCGAACTCCGGCCAGCGCTTGAAGTCTTCGCGAATAACCTCGGAAAGCTCACCCAAGAACTGAACTACGCCAATGTCATGAACCAGGTCAGACATCGTGGGGACGTCGATGAAATGCGTCATTGCTAAGCACCTAAATAAGTGCGCCCGCCTTGAAGTAGTGCTTAGCGGGCGCCAAGTAAGAGTTCTTGCCACCTCCAAAATTCTGATGAAAGGCTGATACAAAATGAAGCGTACAGGTTGCCAGATTTCGCAGTTTTCTAGACACTTTGCTTACTAAAAATAGCAATCTGGATAGCATGCGCATCATGGACAACATTGATCGGGAACTCATCGCTCTACTGCGGGACAATGCCCGCACCCCTGTTATGACGTTGGCCAAGAAGCTGAGGGTCGCTCGGGCCACTGTGCAGAATCGCCTCACCAAGCTCGAAGAGAGCGGCGTCATCATGGGCTACACGATCCGCCTTCAGTCCGATGCGATAGAGCGAGGGGTCAGGGCAATCACCAGTATTGCTATCAGTGGCCATCATGCCGCCGAGGTCAAACACGCACTACGGGGGCATCCCAGCGTAGTCGCCATCCATACCACCAACGGCCGATGGGACCTGATGGCAGAGCTTCGGGCCGAAACACTTGAGGCCTTTGACAAGGCGCTCAACACCATTCGCTCCATTCAGTACATTGACAACACTGAAACCAGCATCCTGCTGTCGACCTTCAAGATGTAGTCCGAATTGGGCCACTCGTACCTTGTTTTGCGCGACTTATCAAAATGCAACACAGGCTATTCAAAGTGATAAGCCAGGCCTTCGCGCATAACATTTTGTAGCGTTCCGGTTGACAACTATGGCTGGCAAAATGGGCACTTCTAGGCGACCGGGGCAGGATCCAACAACGGCAACAAGCACACCGCGTCTCTAGAGTTCAATCACCTGACAGTTTGGTCAGGCCCTTGCGCTGGAATTTGCTTTTCTCGTCTGCGTATTAACCAAACCCTCCGTTTTATGAGGTGCAACATTACTTATGCCCACATAAATCACCTTCCATAAGGAAGGAGGTAGAGGTTTTCTCAAAAAAAATAAGAGGTCAGTTATGCATCAAACCTGCAACTCGCAAGACGCGACTCACGGCGACGGACGAACACTTAAAAGGCGGCTGGAAAATCGTCATATTCAGCTGATTGCCATCAGCGGCGCCATCGGCACGGGTCTCTTCATGGGGTCAGGGAAGATGATTGCGCTCTCCGGATCCTCAATCATCCTGGTCTACGCGATCATTGGGTTCTTCGTCTTTTGCATCATGCGGGCGATGGGAGAAATGCTCCTAGCCAACCTTGAAATGGGCTCGTTCGCAGAGCTTGTCCACCATTACCTCGGGCCACGCGCAGGATTCATACTGGCCTGGTCGTACTGGCTCAGTTGGGTGGTAGTCGCCGTCGGTGACGTGGTGGTAGTCGCAGGGTTCCTTCAATACTGGTATCCAAACCTACCCACATGGATTCCAGCCTTCAGCACCATGTTCCTGCTCCTGGTACTCAACATGCTAGCCGTGAAGGCTTTCGGTGAGGTGGAGTTCTGGTTCGGCCTGATCAAAATCATCGCCATCGTCGCCCTGGTCGTCACCGGGCTGGTGATGGTGGCCACGTCCTACACGTCCCCTGCCGGTGTAACCGCGTCCTTTAGCCACCTGGTAGCGCCCGGCGTCGTGATGCCGCATGGCATCTTGGGTTTCCTTGCTGGTTTCCAGATCGCCATCTTCTCGTTCGTTGGCACAGAGCTTCTCGGCACCGCCGCAGCTGAAGCCCACAATCCGGAGAAAACGCTGCCCAAGGCCATCAACACCATCCCTCTGCGCATCCTGCTGTTCTACGTCACTGCACTTGCATGCATCATCAGCGTGATCTCCTGGGCCAACGTGCCCGCAAACCGCAGCCCCTTCGTCGAGCTGTTCCTGCTGGGCGGCCTGCCGGCTGCCGCTGGGATGATCAACTTCGTAGTGATGACGTCGGCGGCCTCCTCGGCCAACAGCGGCGTGTACTCGGGCTCCCGCATGCTCTACGGCCTGTCTCACAACAAGCAGGCACCGCAGGCCTTCGGACGCCTATCGGGCTCCGGCACACCGGCCCGCGCACTGGTGTTCTCGGGCCTTTGCATGGCGATCGCGCTGACGCTGCTATTCGCCATCCCGGACATCATGGTGATCTTCACCCTGGTTTCGACGATTTCGGCTGTCATGGTTATCGTCACCTGGTCGTTGATCCTGCTGTCGTACTTCGCCTACCGCCGCAGCAACCCCGAAGCCCACGTGCGCTCAACCTTCAAGCTCCCAGGTGGCAAGTTCACGGCAGGGATTTCCCTGGCGTTCCTGATGTTCGTCCTGTGCCTTCTTGCACTGGAACCGGATACCCGCACCGCCCTGTACGTGATGCCCATCTGGTACATCGGCTTGCTGCTTGCCTATCGCTACAATGCGAAAGCGACTGCGTACCCGGTAGCCGCCACAGCCTCTTGAGATATTGAGAAAGAAAGATGCGAGTGAGCTCATCGACGTCAGGCATCAAGCTCGACCCTTCAACCAGAAAGAGGATCAAGCAGGCCGCTGCAACTCTGGATCGAACACCGCATTGGTTCATGAAGAAGGCAGTGCTGTATTGGCTACACCGGGTCGAGGACGGCTCAAGCGCATCAGACCTGCTGAACGAGGTGGACATCGACGCTGATAACAGCCACCTCAGTCGACAGAAACTGTTGAACGTTGACCAGCCAATGAAAAAAACCGTGGAATAGGCACCTCGTAAATGACCAGCGACGACCAGGATCAGCAAGCCCCAAGTCAATCTTGCGGACCGACCATCAAGGATTAAGACAATTTGCTCAATAGAGATGGGGGTTAGGCTTTTTGAACGAGTCATTTAACCCTCCAATCTCTATGCGAGGCACATTTAGCTCCACAGTGCCTTGCCCTACCGACGTTACCTTCAGGGATGCTTCGCTATAAGGTCAAAGCCAGTGCGGCGGGATCGGCCCGCCGCAC